>JAFGAQ010000138.1 GCA_016933595.1 Opitutales bacterium
ATGATGAGTACAACTGGTTTCCTGTCCATAAAAGTATCAAGTTGAATCCGTATACACTTCCAGAGTCCGTGGGAAGTCGGAATTTCGGATGCGGATCAAAACCCGGGTTTGCCCGATGGGGAAGGGCGTGGATTGTTGCCACAGAGATTCGGTGGATCGATCCGCTCAGGTTGGGCGGGGCGGGGGTGGGGCGGATGGTCTGGGTTTACCCGGTTCGGGTAAGGGGTCAGCGAAGACGTCGGGCCCGGCGGGCATCGGGGGTGGTGGATCTTTGGGCTCAACCGGTTTTTTGGGTGGCTGCGCCGGTTCTCTGGCGGTCTGGGCCGGGGGAGGCGGATTCTGGCGGCTGTTGTTCTCGATCAGTTGATGGATGGTTTGGACAATTTTTTCCGACCATTCGGCGTAGTAGGCGGCATCCTTGAATACCATTAGCAGGGTTTTGGATGCATCGATCCCCGGAAGGTGGATGCCGCAGTTCATAGCGGCTTTTTTTTCCTGCTGGGGAACGTTGGTGACTTCGACCAGACAGAGTAGCTCCTGGTGTTGCCCGTTTTCGTGACTCCAGACGGCGATGGAGGATCGCTCCATTTTGAGGTTGTGGGTGCGGTCGGCCTTCGCGGTTTGAGTGGGAGACGCAAGGAGTTTTTTCCAGCACGCCAGCAGCTCGGGTTCCAGATGATCGACGAAGGTGATTGGACTTGTTTTCACGGGAAGCAGGTTTGAGGCTGAAGAGAAGCTCGAAGTGATCGGGTGTCCGAACGAACTTGCATTGACTCAGACGGGATTGTGTTCATTATTTGTGCGGATTGAAAGCGAAAAACCCCATGATGCCGGTACCCTTGAACGGAAACCGGCTCGATGTGAAACCGGTGAGACTGGACAAAAGATAGAGATCGCTCATGGCCTTTGATAAGATCATTGTCGTTGATGATGAATTAATCATTCGAAAAACCCTCGAACAGCAGTTGCGCAACCGTCGGTATGCGGTGGCGAGTGCCTCGACGATCGCTGAATGTGAGGCCATCATGGGAAAAGATCAGTTTGACCTGATCTTTCTGGATGTGCGGCTTCCGGATGGTGACGGGACGGATCTGCTGGAGCGCATCGGGGACGATCCCGACAAGCCGATGGTGGTGATGATGACCGGGTATGGCTCGGTGGAGTCCGCTGTTAATTGCATGCGTCTTGGGGCTTTTGACTATGTGATCAAGCCGTTCTCGTCTGACCAGATCGAGGTGATCCTCAAGAAGGCGGAGAGCTTCAGCCAACTGGTGAAAGTCAGCCGCTACCTCAACACCGAGGGTCAAAGCAAAAGCGGGATCATCGGGGAGAGTGCACCGATGCAGGACCTGAAGAAGATTATCCGGAAGGTGGCGGCCACAGAGGCGACGGTTCTGATAACGGGCGAGAATGGAACGGGAAAGGAGCTGGTGGCCAATGAGATCCACCGTTTGAGTTCACTTGTAAACGCACCTTTCATTCGGGTGAATTGTGCCGCGATTTCGGAGAACCTGATTGAGAGCGAGTTTTTCGGACACGAAAAGGGATCGTTTACGGGAGCAACCCAGCGAAGGGAGGGTCGCTTCGAACTGGCCAATAATGGAACCATTTTGCTGGATGAAATCAGTGAGATTTCGCCCCAATTGCAGGCGAAGCTGTTGCGCGTGTTGCAGGAGAAGGAATTTGAAAGAGTCGGGGGAAACAAGACGATCCGCGTGAATGTGCGGGTTCTGGCCACGACCAATCGGGATCTAATGAAGGAGGTGGATGCGGGACGGTTTCGTCAGGACTTGTTTTATCGGCTGAACGTCTTCCCGATTCATGTGCCGGCTCTGCGGGACCGGAAGGATGACATCCCCTTGCTGGCCTCCCGGTTTCTGGAGGTGTTCACGAGAAAACACGGGCATTCGGTTAAAGGTTATTCAAAATCTGCCGAAGAAGCATTGGTGGCCCACGATTGGCCAGGAAATGTGCGGGAGCTTCAAAACACCATCGAACGAGCCGTGATCCTTTGCGACAACAATGCTTATATCACACCGGCGAATCTGGGTCTGATCCGGATGAGCCGGGGGGGGGCGGAGGTATTGGAGGCGCAGTCGAAGCCGGTAGCGGCGGATGCTCCCATGCCTTCCGGGGACGATACCCCCGGGGAGGGTGGCGTGATTCCGCTGGAGGAGGTGGAGCGTCGGCATATTCTGCATGCCTTGTCCTGTACTTCAGGTAACCGGACGCAGGCGGCAGAGTTGTTGTCGATCAGCATCCGCACGTTGAGAAACAAGATCAACCAATACCGGATCGAGGGAATCGAGATTCCTGAACCTGCTGCTAAATAATCTCTCGCTTATACCGATACATAAACCAAGATTGCTTTCGAAATATGTCCAAGCTAATACTAATCCCGGAAGAAGAGCTGGTGGGAATGATGGTCTCGGCAGTTCAGGATGTTTTCACCACCATGCTGAGTATGCAGGTTGACTTGGACCGCCATGAGTCCTCGATGACCTCGGAGGAGAGTGTTCCCCCCGCCTATAATTCGAATAATCCGATGATCGCGGCGAACGTAGGGTTCAGCGGCAAGATCTACGGAATGGTTTATTTGTGCATGGAAGCCTCTCTTGCGCTCAAGCTCACCCAGCAGCTGCTTGGGATGGGCGAGCTCGAGCCCAGCGATCACGAGATGGTGAATGATGCTCTCGGCGAATTGGCCAACATGACGGTGGGCGGATTCAAGAATCAGCTCAGTCACAAGGGATACAGTTGCCAGCTGACTATTCCTTCCATTTTGAGGGGAACGAATTTCAGTGTTGAGTCGACGTCCCAGTCTCAGCGGGAGACGTTCTATTTCGATACCGAGGGGAACGCATTTGTCGCAGACCTGTTCATTCGCTTGGGAGATTGATCTGACTCACTTTAGGGAACCATGAGTAAAAAGTGCCTAACTGTCGACGATTCAAAGGCCGTCCGGATGATCGTGAAAAAGGCCTTTACGGACTTCGACTTGGAGATCTGTGAGGGGACGAACGGGGTGGAGGGTCTTGCTGCCGCCAGCAAGGAGAATCCGGATTTGATCCTGCTTGATATCACCATGCCGGTGATGGATGGAATTGAAATGCTGACCAAGCTGAAGGCGGACAATTCGCTGAAGCATATTCCGGTGATCATGCTGACCGCTGAGGCCGGGAAGGAAACGGTTCTCAAGATTGCCAAGATTGGCATTCGGGACTATATCGTGAAGCCTTTCAGCGAGGAGACTTTGATTGAGAAGGTGGGTCGCGTGATCGACTTGAGGCCGATCTCGGAGACCCAGGAAAAGCGCAGGAAGCTGACCGATCCGCTCAATATCATGTTGGTGGAGGACAAACCGGCGATTGCGGAGCAGTTCCGGACCGGATTTTCTTATCCCAGTTGGAAGGTGAATGTTGTATCTTCGACGGGTGAGGCGATCGATACCGCACAGGAGACCCAACAGGATGTGGTCATCATCAGTCTTTCATTGCCGCACGACTCGGGTATTGAGTTGTTCCGGATCCTGCGGTCCAATCCCCGGCATAAGTACACGCCGATATTTGCGTTGATCGTAAAGACCGACACCCACGAGCAAGCGCGGGCGCAGGATACGGGTTTCACCAATATCGTGACGAAACCAGTGGATTTCCATGAATTGGAAACCAAGATTGCGAACGCGGCCAATCTGGATACCTCTGAGAAGTATTTCATGTTTGATAAGGACTACCTGCTGATCAGCCTGCCTGAGAATCCGTCCAATCACTCCATCAACGAAGTGAACGGGTTCTTGCGGGAAAAGATCACCAAAGCGGTCGACAACGGATTCAGGAAAGTGGTGGTGGATGTTCACACCCTGGAAGCCCTCAACATGAATGTCGTGAAGTTCATGCTTGATGCGATGAAGTATTGTCAGGAGTTGACCTTGAAATGCTACGTGGTCGGGAATGAGCGGATCGATCAGGAGGCCAAGGCCTTTGAGGAATCGAAGGGTTGGAAAGTCTTCACCTCGGTTGAGGCCGCTCTCGAAACCTGACACCTGACAAAGCAAAACCCGATCCGGATTTTGCCGAATCGGGTTTCAAAGGGAGTGAGATAGCTCTCGCTGGAGAGTGGTATTGGATCAGGGTACCAAGTGCGCTTGGATGTTGAGCATGATCTCCACGTCATTTCCCACCACTCCCTGGCCGTATGTGATGCCCCAATCGCGCCTGTCGATGGTTACGGATGCGTCCCAACCCGATATCTGCTTACCCCCCATTCCTTCTCCGAATCCGAGGAGTCGAACATCCAGCGTAACTGGTTTGGTGACGTCACGAATGGTCAGTTTGCCTTCAACTTCGAATTGGTCTTCGCTCACTTCTTTCCAGCTGGTGGATTGGAAGGTCATCTTGGGAAAACGATCGGTCGAGAAGAAGTCATCATTCATGAGGTGTTTGTCCCGGTCGGCATTGTGGGTATTGACGCTGGAAACCTCAATTTCGGCCTTCGCGACATTATTTGTGATGTCATCCTTGTCAAACAAGAGCTCACCCGAAAAAGATCCGAAGCTTCCCGGGACTTTCGTGAAGAAATGCCTCACCGAAAAACTGACACCTGAATGAACCGGGTCAATACGGTAGGTTTCCTGTGTGGCCGTGGCCATAGCCGGGAGGATGATTGATGCGAGGATGAAGCTGAGTGTGGTTTTCATGTTTGTTACTTTTTAAGTTCAATCCTCATAACGTATGAATTGAAGATGGCGATGCGCCCAAGGCGCTTTCCCGGGCGGGTATTTTCACTGCTTATTCAGCGAATCGCAGTATCAGGCGAATCAATTGCTGATACTCCCTTGGGTAAAGATGAACCCAAGCTAAGAGATAGGCTCTTCCTGTCGATGCAGATGGAGACGTCCCAGGACTGAGCAGACGACGGCCAGGGCCGGTAGACCAAGTAGCAGGGTGACTTGGCCAGCCATGGCGTCGATGAGCAGTTTCCTTGTGAAAGCAGATGAAGGGCCAATCGAGTTGGCGAGCAGTAGAGTCATAAACACCATGAGAATCCAGTGGATCGCTGACCCGTAGATCAGCATGAGATTCCATGACTTCACCCGGTAGTCTGCTCTTCTCCGGATCAAATCAGCTGAGATCAGTAGCCCGATGGGTATCATCCAACCCCGGAGATCGGGATAAGTGGTTTCGATTGCAAGCGTTCCCACCAAGGTCAGCGCGATCGCGGTCGGAGGTTTGAAGAAGACGGATGGAAAAACCATGAAGCAGGCAAACCCGGGAATCCATATCCCCCAGATTGAGAGAATGTGGTTGGCTCCGGCAATTGAATACCACAATACAGCGGTCGCGAGAATGATTACAACGAATTGCCCACTCCACCTTATTCCGACAGGAAACGAAAGGGGAGTGAAAGGTCGCATGTGATCCAATGGCTGTATGCAGCTTCGGAACTCTCCGAATCACTGTCCCTGTATCAACTCGGCGAAGCGCTGATTGATGAATTCCTCAATCCGGCCCTCATAGGCCGTGAGCCGGGTTTCCACCGCTTGATCCACCAGTGCGTAGAGGTATTCCTCGCTCACTGCCTGCGCGATTTCGGTGGCAAGTTCACGTGTCAATTGCTGGGTCATATCCCGGGCCACTTCTTCACTGACCATTCTGGCGGTGATCCCGGCGGCATCTCTGGCAACATTTGCGCCGATTTCCTTGGCAATCTCGATCGCGGCCTGCTTTGCGGCATCCGTGGCCGCGCGCTCGGCAGCGACTTTTGCGACCTCTCCCGCGACTTGTATGGCCCGCTCGGTGGCGGCGTTTGTGGCAACAGCCACGGCAATTTCCTCTGCTTTTGCGGCAGCGGCGCCCCGTGCCACCTCAGTGGCTGCATTCTGTGCAGCGGCAATGGCGATGCCGGGCGCTCTGTCCCGTGCGATTTCGCGGGCCACTTCCTCCACCGCTTTCATGGATGCTTCGCGGGCTACCTTGGTCGATACCTCAATGGCCATCTTGGAAGCTGCCTCGGTGACGATTCCAGGCGCCATTTCAGCCGCGATCCGCTCGGCAATTTCGGCGGCAGTAGTCCGGATCGCTTCCTCGGCAATCGGTTTTGCGATGATCCGGGTCAGCTCAAGCGCGACATCCTTGGAGGTTTTCTTCGCATGCTCTTCGGCAATGCGTTCCGCCACTTCCTTTGCAATCGCGCCGGAGACTTCGCGGGCAACCTGCTCGCTGACTTCCTTTGCGCTGCGTTCTGCTACTTCGCGTGCAATTGGTCCGGCCGTTTCTTTGACGGCGGTTTCAGCATAGGCTTTTGCGCTCTTTTCAGCGATGTCGGCAGCCATTGTTCTCGCGATTTCGTCGGCTACCCTTTCGGCAACCGATGACGCAACACTCCTGGCTTCCAGTGTGCTGATTTCGCGGGCGTTGGTCTCCGCAATTTCGCGTGCGATCGGTTCGGCGGTTTCCCTAACCGCTTTCTCAGCAATCGCATTCGCTCTGGCCTCGGCAATCTCAGTTGCGAGCTTTCTCGCGACTTCGTCGGCCACTTTTTCGGCAACCGTGGATGCAACCGACCGGGCTTCCTGTTCGGCGTGGATTTTCGCTGTTTCCTCGGCTACTTGTGCCGACCTTTCAAGCGCCGTCGCTTCCGCAACTTTGCGGGCGATCTTGTCTGAAATATCCGTTGCGATGGTGCGGGCCGTTTCTGTCGCGACTTCGGTCGATACCTTTTCCGCGTATTGTGAAGCAACCGATTTTGCCTCGGTTGCCGCTTCCCGCTCGGCGGTTTCTTTGGCGACCGTTTTGGCAGTTTCGGTGGCAAGGCTTGTGGCGACGTCCGTTGCGATCGAAAAACTGGTTTCCTCCGCTGTCTTTTTGGAGACTTCTGTCGCTATTTCGGTCGCGACTCGGGTAGCGGTTTCTTTTGCAACATCCGGTGCAATTTCGTTGGACCGTTGGGTTGCAATCTCGGTTGAAAGCTTCTCAGCAATGTTCCTCGCAATCGATTCGGCAACTTCAGTTGTCACAGCTTGTGCAACCGTCTCCGCGACCTTCTCCGCACAGGCTTTTGCAACGGTTTCCGCCGTGGAACGTGCCGTGTCTTCCGCAACGGAGTTTGCCTTTTTGGTTGCGACATCCGTGGCAATTCCCGGGACAATATCCTTTGTCACCGACTCCGCAAGTGCCTTGGAGGTCGTGGAAGCGACTTCCCGTGCGGTTTTTTCGGCCACCTGGGAGGCAACCTTCTCCGAGACTTGGCGGGATATCTTCTCGGCATTCTTGAGCGTCTGTGTCTCAGCTATATCGCGAACGACATAGTCGACCCGCTTGGCCGTAAGTTCTTCGGCGATTCTCCTTGCGGTGTCTTCAGCCGCCGTTCGGGCAGCAGTCCGCGAAATTTCCCGCGCAATGGATTCGGCCGCCATAATCGCGGCGGGTTGAGAGACCTGCCGTGCAATGGCTTCAGCGATTTCGGAGGCCTTGGGTTTGGCAATGTCGGAAACGCACTTCTCAACGAGTTCGTGCGCGAGAATATCGCTCCGGTTGCGGAGCATGTCCTCAACCAGTTCGGCCGACATTTCGGTTTCAATGTGATGGCGAAGCGATACCTCGATTTTTTTAGAAAGACCCTCAATGGTATCCGTTGCCATTTTGTCAACCGCTGCCTGCGCAATCGCCGTTGCCTTTTCGATGATGGCATCCTGAAGCGGTTGGGGAAACTCTTCGAGGACTGTGGGAATGGGCGCGGGCACCGGGTTTGAAGCTTCGGGCATGAAGTTGGGAAGCATCCCGGGCAGCAAGCGCTCAAGGGCGGGCTTGAGGGTCTCATCCGTCATCTGAACGGATTGAGAAATTGCTTCGGGATGAATGGCTTCAACCGCCTGTTCCGGTTCTTCAGCACTCGATTCAGCCGCCGCCTTTTTGGAGCCTTTCTTTTTCCCTTTCTCCGGCTTGGCCACTTCTTCTTCCGGAGGTGGGGTGATATCCTCCAGCATTTCCGGAGGCACAATCTCTGTTTCCAATGTGGAATCCAGAGGTGCATCCTGATCCGGGCCTTCCACGAGATCCTGAACGGGTGGATTGAGAGAATCCGGATTCTCCTGCTCTGCAGGAATCACTTCCTCTGCGAGGATGGAATCCTCAGCGGGTATCGATTCATCGGTGGGGATGAGAATGTCCTCTGCGGGTGCCGTGCTTTCGAAAGCAATCCCATCGGCCTCAGGAAAGGCGTTATCGCTGGAATCTGGTTGAGGTTCCGGCTCAAGGATCTCGGGTGTTTCCACCATGTCCGTGGGATCCGTGTCCGGTGCAATATCCTGAACGGGTTCGACCTGAGGGTCATCGAGATCGAGTTCCTGCCAAGGAGGCTCAGCCACATCAGCATAAGCAACGGGGAGTACCATCACTTCAGCCAGAGGGTTGATCTCTTTGTTTCGAGCGGCCTCGTTGAGGCTCACCGGATCGGTATACACATTCCCGTCAACGGACATCCACCAGATGTCGTCTACATCGTTTTCCAGGAGCCAATTGCGGAGGTCCAGCAATTTCATGTGCATAAAATTGCTTTGTTTACAATTGGAGTCAAGCGCTGTTGTGGCGGAATGAGGGGCGATTTCAATTTTCCTTACAAGTGACGAAAGACGGAGGGGAGGGCTGGCACCGGGGGGATGGGACTCGCTAAACCGGGATTATCGGATTGGGCCGTCGTGACTTGGAATGCGCAAGTTCGGGTTTGGCTCCTTTGGATGTCAGTCCGCCTGCTCTTCCGAACCGTTTTCCGGGACAAGGATGCACGCTTCCCTCACCGATCGGATACCTGGGTCGAGCCTGACTTTCCCTTTCTGGAAGAGTCCATCGGTCTGGTTTTCCAATTCGATCAGGTATCCGATGAGAATGCCCCTGGGAAATGGGCCACCGAGTCCGGTCGTGTAGAGAGGAATAGGGGATTGAGGATGAAGCCGGACATCCAGCGGGATATGCGTGACCTCGGCGGTGAGCGTCGATCCGGGGATTTGACCGGATCCTTGGAAGGTGATGGGTCGATCGTCTCCCACTGTCTGGATTGTGAGGCGGAAACCCGGACTGGTGATCAGGTCAGCAACGCAACTGGTGTGGGATGCCTCCCTGACCCGGCCGACAGCGCCGCCTCCGAACACAACCGCATGACCCGGACGGATGCCGTTGAGTTGGCCTTTGTCGAGCCAGATGGTTTCGAACCATGAGGCGAGATCCCGCCGGATGACACGGACATACTCCGCGCGGTAACCCGGAGGCTTTTCCATGCCCATCAGTGTCTCGAGGTTTTCGAGGTAGCGGGTCATGTGCTCAAGACTGTCGAGCTTGAGTTGAAGCCGGGCGTTTTCCCGAGCAAGCGCGCGTCCTTCCTCAATCAAGCGATTGGAGTTGGTGTGCCGCATGGCACCGTATTCCTGCAATTGTCCCCAGGATGCCGCTGCTGTGTCGACGGGTGCCCGGAAACGATCAAATCCACTGTAGACCATATTGCGCAGCGGAACCGGTGTCACCGCCCACAAAAAGGCTGTGATGACAAGCGCAGCTGTCAGGATCGCAGTATTTCCGTTTTTTTGTCTCATCCTGTCTTGAGCAACCGGGAATCGCCTGATCAGTAAATGGATTCCGTCATTTGGCGGTAGAGAAGCAGCTTTTCGGGATCACGGAGAAGGACGGCTGTTCCGTTGGCAACGGCGGACAAAGGGTCCTCCGCCAGAAGCACGGGTAGACCGGTTGTCCGGCTGAGGTAGGAGTCAATGCCGCGAAGCAAGGCGCCGCCGCCAGCCATGAAAAATCCGCGGTCCACCAAATCGGAGGAGAGCTCAGGCGGGCATATTTCCAATGCTTTGCGAATCATGTCGCCGATCTCCCTAAGGGTCGGCATCAGGGCTTCCCTGATTTCCTGGGAGGACACGGTGATCATTTTGGGTAGACCCGCTACAGAGTCCTGCCCGCGGACTTCCATCTTGAGTTCCTGATCGAGAGCAAATGCTGAACCGATCCGTATTTTGATTTCTTCGGCTGTGCGGGGGCCGATGTGAAGGGTGTAGGCTTGTTTGAGGTGGTTGATAATGGCCTCGTCCATTTCGTCGCCTCCCACACGGATGCTGCGTTTAAGGACAATTCCCGAGAGTGAAATGACGGCAATCTCGGTTGTGCCCCCGCCGATATCGACAATCATGTTGGCGGCGGGTTCGTCGACGGGCAGCCCCACACCCACTGCGGCGACAAACGGTTCCGGCATGAGAATAACCGTACGGGCTCCCGCGTTGTAGGCGCTGTCCTCAACTGCCCTGCGTTCGACCGGGGTTATGCCGGATGGGATTGCGATGAGCACCCGCGGACCGGCCAGATTGAACTTTCCGGAGACTTTGCGAATGTATCGCCGCAGCATCTGCTCGGTTACCTCAAAGTCGGAAATCACCCCGTCTTTGAGGGGGCGTATCGCGATCATTCCGCCCGGAGTGCGTCCCAGCATGTTTTTGGCTTCCATTCCCACCGATCGGACCCGTCGTGTGTAGGCATCAATGGCTGCCACACTTGGCTCCCGGATCACGATACCCCTGTTCTTGACGTAGACCAAGGTGTTGGCCGTGCCAAGATCAATGCCGATATCGATGGAGAATAGGCCAAACACTTCAGGCAGGGAGATGTGGATTCAAAGGTGTCCTTGAATCCTTTTGAATAATGGGCGCGTGGAGGGAAAGTCAAAGGCAATTGTCAAAGAGCGTATGAAGAAGGGTTGGTGGGACAGCCGCAGAATCGGGAATCGGTGTTGTCCCGGGTATACTGGAATCAAAAATCCGGTCGTTGGGAGTGCCGTTTGGGCTTCCTTTGCCATGATGGCCAAGTGGATCCTGTGATGGGTTTTCGAGCCCGCCCGGTCGGATGTGTTGAATTGTCTCAGAGAGCCTTCGCAATTGACTCCATGAGGTTGGAAATCCCTTTGCTGAAAGTATTTTCCGGAGTGAGGAGGCTCAGGACCAGGACTCCGGGCTGATCGAAGTCGAAAAAGAACCCAGGGTGAACAAGGGTGTGGTAGCGTTCCAACAGGTTCAGGCAGATGGATTCATCGGTTTGACTCGCGCCAGGCCGCGGATCGACTTGAATGCACGCATACCAGCCTGCATCCGGACGCAGGACTCTAAATCCGGGTTGGTGGAGGTTGCTGAGGTGGTTGAGGTTGTTGCGGATGCGTTGAAGGATGGGTTGTTGGAATCGGGAGGTATGTGCGAACCATGCGGAAAGGGCGTTTATGGTGAAGGCGTTCGGGGAAAGGTAATGATCCGCCATGTGTTCGAGGTGTTCGAGTGCCCTGGATTTCAAATGATCCGGTCCGCTTACATGAATCCAGGACAGTTTGGCTTGTGGAAGCGACAATACCTTGGACAGTCCATTGAGCGTAAAGGTGAGGCATTCCGCATGATCCACACTGCTGGGGACTGGTCTGGACGGGTCCAGCGGGTAGTCCGCGAATACTTCGTCGACAATCAGTGCGATGGAATGAGCGTTGCAGCAGGCTGAGATCCGTTGGTAGTCGGAGTGCGAGAGAACGGACCCGGTCGGGTTATTGGGGCTGACGCAGACCAGCGCGCGGGTCGTTGGGCGGATGCATGCGGGGAGCTTATCCAGATCGCTGCGCCAATGATCATCCATCCAGTGGATCGGGAAGGCATCGGTTTTAATGTCATTGAGGGCCGCGAGTTCATGAATGAGAGGGTAGGAGGGGGATGCGATAAGAATGCGATCATATGGATCGCAAGTCAGGCGGAAGACCATGCTGTAGGCTTCGGATGTGCTTGAGGTCAGGATGAGGTCATCCGGATTCACCGTATAGCCCCTTGTGTAATAGTATTGGGCGATTTCGACGCGTGCCCTGCGGTCGCCCCGTGATGCTGGCGCATAGGTGAGGTTGGCGGGGGCGCAGAGTGGATCAAGGACGATTGAGGGATCCGGTCGGTCCAGCCCACAGCGGGTCGGGTTCGATACTGTCAGATCAAGAATGGAGTGTCCTTCGCTGCGGACTTTCTGAAGGGTTTGGGTCAGCGAATTGACCCGGTGGTCAGATGGCATCCGGATGGCGAAGCGAAAAGGAGAAAGGCTCATGTCGGGATCGGATGGAATCAGAATGAAACCAAGAAGGTCGTATCAATAGGCATTTTTCGATGGGAAAACCACCTCAGATACGGTGCGGATGATGATATCCATGTCGAGCCAGATGGACCAGGAATTGATGTATTTGATGTCGTAGCGGATGCGGTTGCGGATGGCCGCACCGTCGGGCACTTGGCCCCGGAAGCCGTTAACTTGTGCTAACCCCGTTATGCCCGGTTTGACGAAATGCCGTATCCGGTAGGATGCAACCGTTTTCCGGAAGGCTTCGTCGTGTTCAATGAGATGGGGTCGTGGGCCGACCACGCTCATTTCTCCGCGCAGCACATTGATGAACTGGGGAAACTCATCCAGACTGCGCCGTCTGATGATGGCGCCAAAAGGGAAAACCCGGTTGTCGCCCGGTTTTGCCTGGACAGCCTCGGAGCTCCGATCCGGGTCTGCGGCATACATGGATCGGAACTTCAGGATTTGGAACGAGCGTTTGTCCAGTCCGGTTCGTGGCTGCCTGTAGAACAATGGACCGGGGGCCTGCCGTCTCTGAAAGAAGGCCACTGTAAGGATCAGTGGGGGCAGAATGAAGAGCACAATTGGAAGTGCGACAGCGAGATCCAGCAGGCGTTTGATCAGACGGTTGACCGGGTTCTGGAGTGGTTCGTCTTGAAGGGAGAAGAAGGTGTGGGTCCCGTGCATCGCAAAATGGACGGGCTGATCGAACAGATCCTGCCAATAGTTGTAGATGAGGACATGGCACCCATGGCGGGTGCAAGGATCCAGCACGGAGCGGAACCAGAGACGATCCCTCTCAGAGTCCAATATGATGATCTGGTCGGTGGGATGGTTGCGCAGGATTGAATCGAGTTCGTCGACGGAGCCCAGAACCTCCAATGAATGCTCCGGCTCTGGGACACCGGTGTCGCGGTCCGCATCGCGCAGGGTAACGAGCCCGGAAATCTGGAATCCGGAGGCGGGAAGCCCTCCCAGGAACGAGCGCATCTCGGAAACCGATTTGTGACTTCCGATGACAATCGTGCGAAAACACTGGTCTTTGGAGAAGAGGACGCGGGATAGCGCGTCCGGGAGCCACCGGTGCAACAATATGAGCAGAGGCCAGATTGAAACGAGGTATTGCCCGAGAAAAATACGGGAGATCCCTCTGTCTTTGGTTACGAAGATGATCGTGAAAAGCAGGAGGGATTGGATGACGATATCCTTGTTCGCCCGTCCGATTGCGTCGATCCAAAGGTTGTTTCCATAGGAGGATGATCTCGGTTTCCGTGAGGATTCGAAAGTGATCAGGTGCGATATGACGATGGCAAGGTAGTACAGACCGAAAAGGGTTTGGTCGTAGCGGACTTTTCCGATCCACTCGGCTGCGATGTAGAGGTGAAGCGCGAACCATGCGGGACTGCAAGCCGTCATGATCCAAGCTTTCAGTGTCATGATGCCCTCTAGTCTGCGTGAGATCACTTTGTGAAAATTTGGTTTCAATTACAGTGATCGACTCGAAACGGGGGTTTGCAAGCAGGATAATGGACATTTTTCGATAGGTTCCATGCTGTTGTTGGAATTTGAGGGGGTGTGATCGGAATCCGTCATCCCGGGTTTGGGGCAATCGGAGATTCACCCGCATCGGATTGCGGTCAGGACAGAAAGCTGGAGATGATCTTGAGTCCTCGCCTTGAAGGGACTCCCCAAGTAAGGGTGGAACGCGAAAAATGCCGGATATTGTCCTGTCTGTCCGGGGTTGGATTTTCACAGAGGCATTCGAGATAATGACCGACGTTGGAGGCGGGAAGCCTTTGGGAGGGAATGGCATTTACCCGAAATGTCCGGACGCGCTCATCATCGATGATATCGAAGGTACAACCGGGCTGGATGATTCTGGATGGCTTGGCTGCGTGGCCGTGGATCGTAATTCGACCGGATTGACAGGCGTGGATTGCGTTGCTGCGGGAGGCGAACAAGCGCGTAAACCAAAGGAATTTGTCGATTCTCAGAACTTCAGCATCCTCCATGACAGCAGGGGATTGGAGCCGATCCCCGGGATTGCCGATGCCGTGTTCAAAAGCGAAAAATCCCCACACCCTTGAATGGGTTGGGGACTGGCAATCTGGATGGGCGTCATCAATTACGATAACGATGAACGGATTTTGGCCGACTTTCAAACCAAAAAACAAGTTCTCACCGGCGAGAGGCGGCAGGTGGTTTAATCAGGATGCCTTGACCGGATCAGGACTGGCATCCGCATCCGGATTGGATTCATCCTGGGGTGAATGGTCTTCGGGTGCCGCGTTGGGATCGATGGTGTTGCGGATTCTCCGTGACACATTTTTGATGCCGTTTTGGGAGACCAAATTTCCCATGGCATCACGGTTTTTGATGGCAAGGCTGGCGAAGTCGAACTCGAACTCGGTTTTGCGAAGCCGTGGGGCCGGTTTGAGGTAAACGGTGACGATATCGCACTTGTCCTCGGGAAGATCGGCGAAATAGAGGATGCGGCTCCCATCGGTTCCTTTGGTGAGGTCGTATTCGCGGTCACGGGTGAATCCTTCGATTTTGAAGCGTTTGGCATAGGAGCGTCCGTCTTTGCCATCGCGGTATACGATGTTGTAGACCATTCGCTCTTGTGTTTCCTTATCCAGAACCGCGATGTGGATGATATCCTTGCCCACGAAAGCCTTCTCAGCGACGCGGGTGATCAGCATTTTTCCGCTGCGGAGGAAAACAATGATGTCGGCAATGGGAGAGCATTTGCAGACTTCCTCATCCTTCTTCATCCCGAATCCGGCGAATCCTTCCTTGCGGTCCACGTATAGGGTTTCGCTTGCGAGTGCGACCTCGGAGGCGACGATGCGGTCGAACAACTCGATGCGTGTCCGTCTGCCCCGGCCTTTGCCGTAGCGTAGACGAATCCCCTCAAAGTAGCGGATGGCGTAGTCTGTGAGGTGGGCGAGGTGGTGTTGGGTTTCTTCGATTTGGGATTCCAGGCCCCGAATGAACTCATCGGCATGGAAGGTGTTGTATTTCGAGATTCGCTTGATGCGGATTTCGGTAAGAGCGATGATGTCGTCCCGGGTGATTTCCCGCATGAAGAGTTTGCGGTAGGGCGCGAGGCCGCTTTCGATACGCGCAATCACTTCTTCCCAGGTTTCCGCTTCTTCAATATCGCGGTAGATGCGTTTTTCGATGAAGATGCGTTCCAGTGATGCAAAATGCCATTTTTCCTGGAGTTCGCCGAGTTGAATCTCCAGTTCGCGCCGAAGCAGTTCCCGGGTATCGAGAGTGGATCGGCGGAGGAGTTCATCCACACCCACAAACTCCGGTTTGTCGCCATTGATCACACAGGCGTTTGGCGATATGGAGACTTCGCAGTCGGTGAATACGTAAAGGGCTTCGATGGTTTGTTGAGCATCCGCCCCCGATGGCAGGTGAATCAGGATTTCGACATTTTCCGCGGTGTTGTCTTCGACCTTGGCAACCTTGATTTTGCCTTTGTCATTGGCGGAAATGATCGAATCGATGAGACTGCCTGTCGTTGTGGAGAACGGGATCTCCCGCACCACAAGGGTATTGCGGGTTCGTTGCTCAATGAGCGCGCGGACCCGGACCCGCCCCCCGCGCATGCCGCGGTTGTAGTCAGTGAAATCGGCCATTCCTCCCGTTTGAAAATCGGGAAGAATGTCAGTGTCTTTCCCGTTCAGGATGTCGATGCTGGCGTCGATGAGTTCCAGGAAATTGTGGGGAAGAATCTTGCAGGCAAGTCCAACGGCAATCCCCTCGATCCCTTGAGCCAGAACAAGAGGAAATTTCATCGGAAGGGTTATGGGCTCCTTGTTCCGTCCGTCGTAGGAGAGTTGCCAGAATGTGGTCTTTGGGTTGAACGCGACCTCAAGGGCAAACTTGGAAAGGCGGGCCTCAATGTAACGCGGGGCGGCAGCGGAGTCTCCGGTGAGGATGTTTCCCCAATTTCCCTGCATGTCAATAAGCAGGTCTTTTTGCCCAAGTTGCACCAGCGCATCGCCAATGCTCGCATCCCCGTGCGGGTGATACTTCATGGTGTTCCCGATGATGTTTGCCACCTTATTGTAGCGGCCATCTTCGAGTTCTCTCATTGAATGCAGGATGCGTCTTTGAACCGGCTTGAGCCCGTCGTTGCAATGAGGGACGGCACGTTCGAGGATGACGTAGGAAGCGTAGTCGAGGAACCAGTTTCCAAACATGTCCGAGACTGCGGGCTTGCCGGCTGAGGCGGGATACGCAGGCGGGATCGGAGAAGGATTGGGGTTGGGTGCGGGTGCCGGAGTGTCAGGAATGGGCTTGGGCGCGGGTTGTTCTACTGCCTTGGCTTGGGGAGTTGGTTCAGCGAGCGGTTCGAGCGAGGCAAATGACAGCTCGATCTGTTTGGAATCTTCAGGTTGCTTCATGGAAGGCAAACGGTGGGAACGGTTTGGTCAGGGGGCGGGATCCGTATCAGGCTGCTTCGGTTTTTGCGGTTGGAGCCGGCTCTTCCTCCACGATATCCTGAATGACACGGAGGTTCTCGATAATGTAACGTTGGCGTTCCTGTGTGTTTTTTCCCATGTAGAAAGTGAGCAGCTCTTTGATGCCTGAGTGTTTTCCGATCGAGACCATTTCCAACCGGATGTCGGGCCCGATGAAGTGCGTGAATTCATCCGGCGATATTTCGCCTAATCCCTTGAATCGGGTGATTTCAGCCTGTTTGCCAATCCGGGCCATCGCATCCAGTTTTTCGGCTTCATCGTAACAGTAGAATGTTTTCTGCTTGTTCCGCACACGGAATAAGGGGGTCTGTAGAATGAACAGATGCCCCTCTCTGATCAGTTCGGGAAAATATTGCAGAAAAAAGGTGAGGAGCAGTAGCCGGATGTGCATACCGTCGACATCGGCATCGGTTGCGATGACCACCCGGTTGTAACGGAGGTTTTCCAATCCGTCCTCGATGGAAAGCGCGTTTTGGAGCAGGTTGAATTCCTCATTCTCGTAGACCACCTTGCGGGTAAGTCCAAAGCTGTTGAGGGGCTTGCCTTTGAGGCTGAATACCGCTTGCGTCTGCACATCCCTCGCTTTGGTGATGGAACCGCTGGCGCTGTCGCCTTCGGTGATGAAGATCGTGGAGCGATCGCGATCCTTGTGTTTGGAGTCGAGGTGGACCCGGCAATCGCGCAACTTGGAGTTGTGAAGTTTGGCTTTTTTGG
>JAFGAQ010000139.1 GCA_016933595.1 Opitutales bacterium
GCCCAAAGGTGGCGGTGACCGGTTTTTTCCGGGTCTTTGCTCTGCGAGGTTTTGCCATGGTATCCGACAGGGAATGGCTGGAAAGCGTATGATGGATCAGGAAGGAAAAGATACAGTCTAGAATCAAATGTGCCGAAGGATCAACTATCAAACGCAGGATTCCCGAGAACCCGCTCAAGGATTTCGAGGGATTAGGCATTGACGAATCTCCGGGATGAATTAGGGTTAGCCGCTTAATTGTCACCAACTATGACGCAACCAATCGAGAGAAATCCCGCATTTGCCGTCCGGACCAGCGTTGAGCAGGTCGAGGAAGGCACCCAGCTTGCACCCAAGTTCGACGCGAACGGGGTCATTCCATGCATCACCATGCACGCCCACACGAAGGAAGTGTTGATGTTCGCATTCATGAACGAACAAGCATTGTTGCTCACGATTGAAACCGGATTGGCGCATTATTGGTCCCGTTCCAGAGGTAAGCTTTGGAAAAAAGGTGAAAGCTCGGGTATGTTCCAAAAGATCCAGCGCATCCTTATCGACGATGATCAGGATTGCGTCGTCTTGGAAGTAACCCTCACCCAGCCCACCGCCGGTGGAGCCGAAGCATCCTGTCACGTAGGATATCGCAGTTGTTTCTATCGGGAAATCCCCGTAGGAAAACCTGGAAACGCTCCGGTGGAACTCCGTTTTGTTGAAGAAAAGAAAGCGTTTGATCCAACCGCCGTTTACGGGGACACGCCGAATCCGACGAAACTCTGAGGTTCCGGGGATTCTTCTACCGTATCATCATTTGGCAATAAAGGGCGGGGGTTATCCCGCCCTTTTTCACGCGCCAATCAGTCGATGCGAGCCGCGCGTCAATGCACACACAGAATACTGCCGAATAGGGTTGCCATGCCGCTTCCCCATGCTCATTTTTGTCGGGTTTGTTTGTTGAATGGATACTTTGGTAAAAAACGTACTCGCTGATCGCTACGCATCACCCGCGATGGCCGATCTTTGGTCTGAAACGGGCAAGATCCGTCTGGAGCGTAAACTCTGGATTGCCGTGATGCTCGCTCAAAAGGAACTTGGCATTGCCATTCCCGGCGAAGCAATCAGCGCATATGAGAGAGTGGTCGACAAGATCGATCTCGATTCCATTCGAAAACGCGAGAAGGAGACCCGCCATGATGTCAAAGCCCGGATTGACGAGTTTTGCGAACTGGCCGGGTTCCAACACATCCACAAAGGACTCACCAGCCGCGACCTCACCGAGAATGTTGAACAACTGCAGGTGGCGCAGGCGCTGCGCATGACCATCGAGAAAGCGGTCAGCAGTTTGTCGGCTCTGGGAGATTGTGCCGAACGTTTCCGCGATTTGGTGCTTGCGGGCCGCACCCACAATGTGCCGGCCCAACCGACCACCCTTGGCAAACGTTTTGCGATGTTCGGCGAAGAGTTCATCCTCGCGATTGCTGAACTCGAACATTTCATCAACACCTACCCGGTCCGCGGACTCAAAGGTGCCGTCGGAACCCAAACCGACCAGATCACCCTCTTCGACGGGGACCTCGACAAGACCTCCCGCCTTGAGGCATCCATGCTACGGCACCTCGGACTGCCGGCGCTCATGACAAGCGTGGGACAAGTCTATCCACGCTCCTTGGATTTCGCGCTGATCAGCAAACTCTACGCCCTGAGTGCGGCTCCATCCAATTTCGCCAGAACCATCCGGCTCATGGCAGGGCACGAAGCGGCATCGGAAGGCTTTGCAAAGGGTCAGACGGGTTCGTCCGCAATGCCGCACAAAATGAACAGCCGGAGCTGCGAAAGGATTCACGGTTTCCGGGCCATTCTGGCTGGACATGTGACCATGGCCTCGGCTCTGGCCGGCGATCAGTGGCACGAAGGTGACGTTTCCTGCTCGGTGGTCCGCAGGGTGGTTCTTCCCGATGGTTTCTTTGCTATTGACGGATTGCTCAACACTTTCCTCTCCGTTCTCCAGCAACTCACGGTCTATCCGGCTGTCATCGGGCAGGAACTCGAACAATACGCTCCCTTCCTTTTGACCACGACCATTCTGATGGAAGCGGTCAAAAAAGGAATCGGCAGAGAGGACGCGCATCATCTCATCAAGACTCATGCGGTAGCCGAAATCGAAACCCGCCGCCAATCCGGAAATCTTGAAAACCACCTGATCGACCGATTGGCTGCGGATCCCAACTTTCCTCTGGATCAATCCGAACTGGAACGCATTTCGCATTCAATCCGCAACCAGACCGGTAACGCACTTCGGCAAATCGACAGTTTTCTCTCCAGTGTCTCCACACTGAAAGCCCGTCATCCTGGCTATCGCGAATACGGAGCGGCGGATATTCTCTAACACAAACATTTTTGACAATCATGGCACTCAAACCCTTCCAAAGCACCATTATCGCAGATGTTGGAATTTCCTTCGGAGACGAAGGCAAAGGTCGCGTCGTATACGAAGTGGCAGACGAGATTGAAAAGTTATCCGGGCCTTCGAACCACATCGCGATGGTGCTGAAGGTTAATGGTGGCGCCAATTCCGGGCACACCGCCGGTGGATTGAAACACAATCTTCTGCCCTGTGGCGTCGTGGACTCCCGGATCGAGCACTTGGCGATGGGGTCCGGAGTCGTGGCGGATCCCCGCAAGATATGGTGGGAAGTCAAACCGATTGAAGCACTGGGATACCCGGTTTTGACCCGGCTTCGCATTGATGAGAGAACCCAGGTCAGCGATCTTTGCCACAGGCTTCTCGATTTGGCTTGGGAACACTACCGCGCCCATGTGCTCAAGGAAGAATCCAGAGGAACCACCGGACGCGGGATCACTCCGGCTTTCAGCGATGAAGTCAATCAATGGCAGCTTTTCTTTGACGTTTTCCGCCATGACAAAGAGAGCTTTCTCCAAAGGCTCTTTACCCGTGCAAGACGTGCCCTTGCCACCATCCAGCACACCTGTCAGGTCGACCCGGCCACATGGGACGGATTCTTTGAGCACCTCACACAGGCCGAACTCAAAGCAAACGCGGAGTCCATTGAAAAAGGGATCTTTCCGGCATCCGAATTTGATTTCAAACGCTTCAAGGGCAGTCGTCCGTTCGACCTCAACTGGGAAGAATACGGAAACGTCTATTGGCAGGCAGGAAGCTCACTGGCCCGACAAATCGACGACATTCGCGAGCTCATGCTGGGTGCGATCGATCGCCAGGCTCATGTGATTTGTGAGTTCGGGCAGTCCTACTGGTTGGACAAACGCCAGGGATTCAGCCCGAATGTGACCGCTTCGCATGCGTTTACTCCCGAACTCTTTCAATCCGCCGGGATTCCCCTCCAACCCGTCCATACCATTGGGGTCTGCAAGGCCTATGACACCAAAGTGGGAACCCATGTTTTCATCACCCAGATGGACGATCAGGACTCCATCACAGTCAGGCTCAAGCGCATGGAGTATGGAACCTCCACCGGAAGGCAACGCATGGTCGGGTGGTTTGATGCGGTTGAGAAAGGTTCCGCACTCCGTTACGGAGGATTCCAGGACCTGGTGATCAACAAGATCGATGCATTGACCCTTGGAAGCGATTGGCAAGGGCCATTGAAGCTCTGCATCGCCTATCAGGATGACAAGGGCAACCTATACCACCGGGTCCCCAGAAATGACGCCGTCCGGCGCTCGCTCACACCCGTCTACAAAGAACTCCCCGGCTGGACAAAGGATCTGCAGACCATCCATTCGTTCCAGGAGTTCCCGATCGAAGCCAAGCGTTATGTCGGATGGATGCTCAAAGCGCTCCACGACTGTGCGAATGAAGGCAACCGGGTGAGGCTTCCGCCCCCAAATATCCGCTACATCGGAGTCGGTCCGGACAAACACCAGATTATTTCAGACATCCCGGATGCGGAAACACTGCTGGCACTCGCCGTGTGATCGATGAACGGGAGGGCAGCGATGGGCTAGCACAACCCACCCATTGCAAACCCGACGTTTTTCGCACGAGACGACACCGGCATCGATTTCAGGAAACGAGGTCCATCATGAAGAAAGCAATCTATCCAGGGACTTTTGACCCTTTCACCTATGGGCACTTCGATGTTCTGACCCGTGCTGCCAGGATATTTGAGCATGTTTACATCGCCGTAACCGACAATCAGAGCAAAAGCCCGATCTTTTCCGTAAAGGAGCGGCTGGATCTGATCCGTGAGAACATTGGGCATCTCAACAATGTAAGCGTGGTATCCTTTCGCGGACTGGTGGTCGATTTCGCAAGAGAAATCGGAGCCAAGGCACTGATCCGCGGACTGCGTGCGGTATCGGACTTTGACTACGAGTTTCAAATGGCCCAAATGAACCGGCACTTGGATGAATGCCTGGAAACAATCTTCCTAATGCCCAATGAAAAGTATTTCTTCACCAGCTCAAGCCTCGTGAAGCAGGTCAGTCTTTACACCGACCGTGACACGGGGTTGGTTCCGCCCAACGTCTACAAGGCATTGTGCAACCGTTGTGCCACGATAAGGGAGGCAAGAGCCAAACCTGAATGATCTCCGCACCTGCCGGGAACCCTCCGCAATAAGCACAGGAGGTTTCCTTGGGCTGCCGGCAAACCGATCCCCATGGAGGATACATCCAAATCCTTGTCCTTCGACGAAACCGGCATCGAAAAACGCATGCGGGTAACCGCCCTGTCCGGCCCGATCTTTGTCGAGACCTTTCTCCGGATGCTGTTTTTGAACATCGATGTGTTCATGCTCAAATACTATTCGGAGAAGGCGGTGGCTGCGATGGGACCGATCATGCAGTTCTACTTCCTGATCCTGATCATGCTCATGGTCAGCACCTCGGGTGCGGGCATCCTCATAGCACAGTATTTGGGGGCGCGCAGGCGCGACCTGGCCGCTGAGTATTCGCTGGCCAGCCTCAACATGGTCACTTTGTCGGGTATCGTCATCGGGATTGTGTTTTTTATCGCTCCCGATCTCTATCTGGGTTTTTATGCACTGGAGGACAGTGTCCATAACTACGCCCTCGAATATATGACTGTCATGGGTAGCGCGGCCGCGACCCTTTCGTTCTCAGTCGGCGTGACCGGTATCGCCCGCAGCTACGGATTCACCAAGATCACATTGTATGCGAGCATTGCGGGCAACATCGTCAATGTGTTCGGCAACGCCTGTTTCATTTTCGGATTATTCGGAATCCCCGTGCTGGGAGTCAAAGGTGTCGCGATCTCGACCCTCGCGGGCAACCTGTTTTCGGGAGTCTTCGTCTACATTTTTCTTTCCCGCCAACCCGGATTCAGATTACCCCTCAACCGCATCTTCCGTCTTCCGCTCCTTCACTATTGGAACATCCTCAAAATCGGGGCTCCCAGCGCAGGAGAACAGCTCTCCTACAATCTCGCGCAGATGGTGACCATGCAGTTCATTTCCAGATTGGGTACCCCATCGCTGACGGCCTACGTGTGTGCATTCAATATCATGCGCTTCATCTTCATGGTTTCGCTTTCCATTGGGCAGGCCATCCAGATCCTCGTCGGATACCTCGTCGGTTCGGGACGCTATGATGATGCCCAGAAACGCACCCTCGTGAGTCTGCGTTTTTCGGTTCTCGTCACGCTTGGAATCGCGATTACCTTTTCCATTTTCAGGGAAGCCCTTGTGCGCATTTACACGAACGACCCGGAAGTCATCGCCATTGCGGGCAGCCTCGTGCTCATGACAATGATACTCGAGCCCAGCCGCGCCTTCAACATCATCCTGGGTTCAGCATTGCGGGGAGCGGGTGACTACAAGTTTCCGATCTCTATTGGGATCGTTTTCATGTGGGGAGTCTCAGTCAACCTTGCCTATATCCTGGGCATCCGGTGGGGAATGGGAGCGCTGGGAGTATGGATCGCATTCACAGCAGA
>JAFGAQ010000140.1 GCA_016933595.1 Opitutales bacterium
AATCTCAACCTGCTTCTGAACCCAAACCTCAAGATGCATTACGTATACATCCTTCGAAGCATTCGGTTTCCTGATCAGATATACGTCGGCTACACAACAAATCTGGAATCCAGGCTCTCCAAACACAATAGCGGTCAATCCGAGCACACATCCAGGTATCTCCCGTGGGAGATCATTTGGTATGGTGCATTTCCAGAAAAACTCAAGGCCCTTGCCTTCGAGAACTACCTCAAGTCGCATTCGGGCAATGCCTTTGCATCCATACGCCTCATGTAGTTCCCCGAAGATCTTCCAATACGTGGATACCTGAACGAGAAACAAACCGTTCTGAAACCACAATTGAATGGGTTGTCCTTTGAGACCAGAATGAAAGCTGATCCACTCTAGAGCTACCTCAGGTCAAACTCCGGAAGAGGATATCAGAAAGTGCATCTCGGTCTCGACTGAATGATCCGCCGTATCCGAGAAGAACCCAAGACAGACAGCAGATTCGATCCCTACCCCCTATCGACAAGGAATCATCAGCAACGCTCTGTTGAAAGAACTGCGGAAAGCGACTTTTACTGAAATGCCTCTTTTGCACTCAGGAGTGAATATTGCCAATTCCAGTAAAGATTCTTGCGTTTTTAATGAGACGATGCATTTTTACTAACCAGTGAATACAAGCGATTCCAGTAAACTCCCATCCAGAGCCATTCGATACGAAAGCGAGTTGATTGCGAACTTCCGCGAGTGGCTTTCTCAAGACCCGGACTTGCAATGGGCATTCGAGCCCGGCGAGCATGCCACAAAGGAAACGCTTCGCCTCGAAATCGACGGAAGACACCTCCGCTTCCAAGTCCACTACTCCCTGAAACCAAGTATATCGTGGCTTGATCATATCAACAATCAGGAAGACAATGCCCTTGTTGTGGCACCCAACCTCACCCCGCGAATCCTCCAGCACTGCAAGCAGCTGGGAATTCCTTCGCTGGACCTCAACGGACGCGTGTGGATTCGAGCGCCTGGAGTGCTGATCGATCGGCAAGCGTTTCCGGGACGTTCCTTTTCATACGAACTCGAACCCCGAAACATTTTTACCGGAAAGAGCGAGCGCATCGTTCGCACCCTACTTACCAACGTTAAGAGAGAATGGACTCAGGCTGAGGTAACCCGACGGACCGATGCAAGCGCCGGGTTGGTTTCCCGCATTTTCAGTCACCTGGTAAGTCTTGGATACATCGAAAAGACGAAGGCTCGAGAGTTTCGTTTTGCCGACCATCAGGGCTTGATCGACGATTGGCTAAAAGCCGATGTGCTCCGTATACGTGTTTCACTCGTCCGTTACACAGGTCTGGCCGAGTCTCCTGAGACCCTTGCTCAAAAGATTCATCGATGGGCGAAGACTGAGGGTGTGAAAATTGCCTTCACGCAATGGATTGCAGCCTGGTGGCGTGTGAGGTACACCGAACCCGTTATTGTGTCGGCCTATCTCGAAAGCCCTCCGGATAGCGAAACCTTGGAGAAACTGGGGCTTCGGCCGGTAAATGAAGGTGGAATACTCTGGCTCTTGATTCCGAAGGATCCCGGCGTGCTCCATTCCACACATACGATTCACGACTACCCGGTCGTGACGGACGCCCAGATTTGCCTCGATCTGCAAAATGCCGGCCTTCGTGCTTCCGATGCCGTCGAGGCCCTTCGCAATGCGCCCGATTTCTGTGCCCGCCCATCATGAAATTCGATTCCTACAGTGCTTATGATCCTAGCGTGACTTCCCAAAGCCTGCCCGCTTTTTTGACGGTTTGGCCGGGACTATCCCTTTTTCATAAAGATCTCGTGCTGATCGAAGGGCTTGTCCCCCTCTGCATCTGCAAGCATCCGATAGGAGGCGACATCTTGCCCAGGCACGTTACAATGGATGTGGATTTTGGAATCGCCCTTGGAGCTTCTTCCGCTCTCTATGGAACCATCGCCACAGACCTAAGCGGAATGGGATTCCGACTGAAAGATCCATCCAAGGCACGCTACGTTACAAACAGCAAAGGCCACGAACTCTTCATTGACTTTCTGGTTGAATCCACTGGGGACAATCCCGGCACAATGATGGTTGACGACATCATCGCCAGTGGGCTCCCCGGTATTCAGCGAGCTCTGGATACTGCCCGACACGTTACTCTCGAAGGCCAGGATCTCTTCGGTGGGAATCAACAGACCACAGCACGGGTCTGCGAGGTCGGACCCTTTCTTGCTCTCAAACTCCGCGCCTTCGGTTCCAGGCAACAGGGCAAAGACGCCTTTGACATCCTCTACACCCTCAAGCACTACGACCGCGGTTTTGATGCTGCATTGGAGGGTTTCGCAACAGAGGTAGACGCAGGAAATCCCGCGTGCCCCGATGCGTTGAAGGCGCTCCGCGACAACTTTGCCAGCGAACAAGCACCCGGTCCCACACGCGCAGCTCATTTTCTCTTGGGTGCTCCTTATCGCAATGGATCCAAGGATGAGCAACTAAAACGAACGCTCCTGAAGCAGGAAATGGTGAATACCGCTTCCGCACTGCGAAATGCAGCCCAATGATGCATGAACGCAAATTGCTTGAATTCTGATACCCTGCGTGCCAATCCCGGTTGGGCCTGCCTACCGCTCTTTGACCGCCGCACGGGGTGGACACAGGTGCCATTTGGAGAGGTGGTGCCAGACTTCCTTACCTTCCTCATGATGAGCGACCGCTTCATGAACCGCATCGTCGAGATTTCCCTCGGCTCGCTCTCGCCCACCATCAACTGGAAAACCCTCAAACTCGAGGAGTTCGACATTCCGTCGCTCGACCAGCAGCTCCGATTCGCATAAATATTCTGGGCCATCGACAAAACCGCCGTCTAGTAGACTGAATGATACCAATATCCAATCCCTAATCCATGGCCAAGGAGACCACCGAAGTGAAGGATCAACCCATCTCGCTGACGCAACCGCCGACAGGGTATGCCGAGTGGCTGGGCGAGTTAAGAGACCGTATCCAAAACGCCCAGCAGCGGGCGTCTCTGGCGGTCAACCGCGAACTGGTGCTGCTCTATTGGCAGATCGGCCGCGATATCCTGGCCCGGCAGGCAAGCCAGCGCTGGGGCGCCAAGGTGATCGACCGGCTGGCCCACGATCTGCGCAATGCCTTCCCGGAGATGAAAGGCTTTTCGCCGCGTAATCTCAAATACATGCGCGCCGTGGCCGAGGCCTGGCCCGAGCCTGAATTTGTGCAGCAGGCTGCTGCACAATTGCCGTGGTTCCATCTCTGCACCCTGATTGACAAATTGGCGACCCGTGAGGCGCGCGACTGGTATCTGGCCAAGGCTGTTGAACACGCCTGGTCGCGCAACGTGCTGGTGATGCAGATCGAAACCCGCCTGCTGGAGCGACAAGGCAAGGCGGGCAAGTTCAAGCCGAAACATCTGGGGCAGTTGGGTTTCTACCTCACCGCCATCGACCGGCAAGTGAAGGCCGATCGAGACAACCCCACCATCGGCCTGCTGAGGGGATTTATCTACGAATTGATCACGGTGACTGGCTTGAGCAACGTGCCAAACTTGTTCGCCCCGCATTTGTCCAGGCGGTCGAGCAGCACTGGTCCCGTTCTGCCATCAAGCCGAACCGCCTGACGCATGAGATCTTATGAAAAAAACGAGCAAGAGAAAACCTAATTGGACTGATCTCAAGCGCCAGCTTGCCGACCTTGACCGTTCGGCGTTGTTGGTCTTGATTCAGGACTTATACACTGCAAACAAGGACAATCAGGTGTTTTTGCACGCCCGCTTCTCCCTCGGCGAGGATGTGCTCGAACCATACAAGAAAATTATCGATCGATGGGTTTGTCCGGACGTGACCTGCGATCAGAATTCCTCGATCGCTAAGGCAAAGAAGGCTATCTCAGATTACAAAAAAGCGGTCGGGAAACGGGAAGGAATTGCGGAGCTTACGGTGTTCTATTGCGAATGCTGCACAAGTCTGCTCGGCTATTGCAGCGTGGATGATGAAAGCTATTACGATGCCTTCGAGCGCATGTTCGAGCAGGCGCTAAAGACGATAGTTACACTTGGTCAAAGCGAGCAGGGTGCCTTTTTCGAACGAATTGAAAACGTCCGGCGCAATAGCCACAACTGGGGCTGGGGCATTGGCGATGCATTGGACGATCTCATGGCGGAATATGGTGTTATCAAGGCGTAACCGGGAACTATATGCACAGGATGAACTGCGGCGACTGCGCGGGGAGAATGCCCGCCTCAAGGAACTGCTGATACAGCACGGTGTCGCCTGGGAAGAACCGGCCATCCCTGAGCCCGTCCCTGACCCAACTGAATCCGCACCAACCCCAGCCCACTTCACCACCGACGACAAAATCGCCCTGTTCCGCCGTCTGTTCCCGGGGGCGCGAGGATGCCTATCCGCAGCGCTGGGAGTCGTCCAAGGGCACATCCGGCTATTCACCGGCATGCGGCAATGAGTGGAAACCCGGTATCTGCAACAAGCCCCGGGTGAAATGCGGCGACTGCAGCCAGCGCCAGTTGTTGCCGCTGACCGATCAGGTGATCTATAACCATTTGGCAGGGAAGCATACCATCGGCGTCTATCCGCTCCTAAGCGATGACAATTGCTATTTCCTGGCAGCTGACTTCGACGAGGCCGACTGGCGGGAGGATGCCAAGGCTTTCATACAATCCTGCCAGGAGCTTGGCATCCCGGCTGCGCTGGAGATTTCCCGCTCAGGCAAGGGCGCTCATACATGGATATTCTTTGCCGAGCCGGTTCCGGCCCGCGAGGCTCGGCAGCTCGGGGCTGCACTGATCAGCCACACCTGTGACCGTACCCGGCAATTATCCCTGGCCAGCTACGACCGTCTGTTTCCCAACCAGGACACCATGCCCAAAGGCGGCTTCGGCAACCTGATCGCGCTGCCCCTGCAGAAACAGCCGAGGGAATCGGGGTGCAGTGTATTCGTTGATGAACAGTTGCAACCCCACTCAGACCAGTGGGCTTTTCTTGGGTCCATCCGTCCCATGTCCCTGCTGGACTTGGAAGACGCTATTCTACGGGCCAGCGGCGGCCGCCATCCCCTAGATGTCGCCTTTTCCACTGAAGAACAAGATGGCAAGCCATGGCAACGATCATCACCCATACCCGCCCGGATTAACGGTCCACTACCGGAATCACTTCCCCTGGTGCTGGCCAACCAGATCTTCATCGCCAAGGCCGATCTGCCACAGCCGCTGGCCAACCGCCTGATCCGGCTCGCTGCCTTCCAGAATCCGGAATTCTACAAGGCCCAGGCCATGCGCCTGCCGGTATGGAACAAACCGCGCATCATCGGCTGCGCCGAGAACTATCCCCAGCACATCGGCTTACCGCGAGGTTGCCTTGATGCTTTACTGGATCTTTTCCAGGAGAACGACATCCGCCCAGAACTACAGGACGAACGCTTGGCCGGACGGAAGGTGACGGCCAAGTTCACCGGGACTTTGCGCAAGGACCAGAAAGCGGCGGTGCGGGAGATACTCAAGCACGAGGTCGGCGTGCTCTGCGCCCCGACGGCCTTCGGAAAGACAATTACCGCCGCCGCCCTGATCGCCCGGCGCAAAGTGAGTACACTGGTGCTGGTGCATCGCACCGACCTGCTGCGCCAGTGGCAGGAACGATTGACAGGATTTCTTGAATTCTCGAAAGGAAGCTTGGGCGTTATCGGCGGCGGCAAGAAAAAACCGTCCGGCAAGATCGACATCGCCGTCATGCAGTCTCTTTCCCGCCGGGAGGATTTGGGTGAACTGCTGGATCATTACGGACAGATTATCATTGATGAATGCCACCACCTGTCTGCCTTTTCCTTCGAGGCAATCCTCAAACAGGCCAAGGCGAAATTCGTGGTGGGACTGACCGCCACGCCAATACGTCGCGACGGTCATCAGCCGATCATCTTCATGCAATGTGGGCCGATCCGTCATAGTGCCGCAAGACCGGAAACCGCCCCGACGCAACTGGAAGTCTGGCCGAAGGTGCTGCCCTCACCGGAAATCCCGCCAGACTCGCCGATTCAGGATGTGTTCCGCATCCTCGCCAACGATGCCACACGCAACCGACGCATCGCTGGGGATGTGCTGGCCGCCTACCGGGAAGGTCGAAAGGTGCTGGTGCTTACTGAGAGAACAGACCATCTGGCACTCTTGGAGGAAGCTTTGGGGGATGAGGTCGGACACTGCTTCGTCCTACATGGGCGTTTGTCGAAGAAACAACGAACGGCTGTGTTCGCTGAACTGGATGCGTTGAAAGAGTCGGCACCGAGGGTGCTACTCGCTACCGGCCGCCTGATCGGCGAAGGTTTCGACCATCCGCCACTCGACACGCTGGTGCTGGCTATGCCGATCTCCTGGAAGGGAACCTTGCAGCAATACGCTGGACGCCTGCATCGGGAACACGCCGACAAGAAGGATGTGCGCATATACGATTTCGCCGAGACCGATCAGCCCCAACTCTCCGGGATGTGGAACAAGCGTCAGCGCGGCTACCGTGCAATGGGATATGATGTGAAGCCGTCCAATTTCCATATTGGGACCCATGTATCCGATGGTCAGAATTTGACAAAAGACATAATATGACCGCACCATTCACCCTTCCTGACTTTCCCTCCAGGCATTTGACTCTGGAAGCAGCGGCGCGAAGCTGAGGGAAAGAATCGATTCCGGACATGCCGAGGAAGGAGCCTTTGATCCCGAATCATGGCGGCTACCGGAAGCTCAAAAGCTTGCTGTTTTCTAGATCGGCAGGTTGCACGACTGGCTGCCGATTTCGAGGAGAAAGGCGGCTTCACCGAACGCCTTCACCGGGTCCGCAGCGCCCACCTACAAGGCCGCAGATGAGCCCAGAGGATCCGTCGCTGGATGCAGCGCAGGCCAGTGGGCAAGTCCACCGCAATGCCCGGATATCCTCAAAGCCGACCGATTTGCGGCCCGGTTGAGGCTGGAGCAGGAACGGATCGGGTTCGAATACCTTCGGGCTGCGCTTGAACGCTTGTGAGCACCATTGTGCACGGCTTTTTCCGGCCGTGTGGAGTTGAAAATGAGGGGCTTTCGGGTGAGGTTGATTATTCATTTTCACCCATACCCCACCATGAAATACACCAAGGATTACCGACTGGGATTCACCGGCAAAGCACAGCACATTCTGGATCAGCTGACACTGGAAGAGAAGGTTCACCTGATGAGCGGGCGCATGAGCCTGGAGCAGGAGATGCGCAACCAGCAGGAAGATCCGGATAACCTGCACTACAACTATGTGCCGTATCCTGCCGGGGGAATCGAGCGATTGGGGGTCCCGGAGCTTCGCTTCTGCGACGGACCGCGCGGGGTGGTTTGTTCGAGAGGCAAAAGCACCTGCTTCCCTGTACCGATGCTGCGTGGAGCAAGTTTTGATGTGGAATTGGAGGAGAAAATCGGGCGAGCGATAGCTTCTGAGATACTGGCCTATGGCGGGAACTACTTCGGTGGGGTATGCATCAACCTTCCCTACAATCCAGGCTGGGGCCGGAGTCAGGAGACCTACGGCGAGGAGTCCTTCCTACTTGGAAAGATGGGGGCGGCACTGGTTCGAGGAGTGCAGTCGGGTGGTGTGATCGCTTGCATCAAACACTACGCCTTCAATCAGATGGAAAACGCGCGTTTCAAGGTGAATGTAACCTGCGACAAACGCACCGAACGGGAAGTCTACCTGCCTCATTTCAAGGATTGCATCGATGCCGGGGCCGCCAGCGTGATGAGTTCCTACAACAAATACCAGGGAGCCTATTGCGGTCATAACGCCTACCTCCTCAATGACGTGCTCAAGGGAGAATGGGGATTCGACGGTTTCGTGATCAGCGACTTCTACTGGGGCGTAAAGGACACGGTGGAGGCGGCCAACGGTGGACAAAACATCGAAATGGCCCACACCAGGTTCTTCGGCGAAAAACTGCTCGACGCCGCGAAATCCGGGTTGGTCAGCGAGAACACCATCAATGACGCCGCACTCCGGATCATCCGCACCCTGTTGGCCTTCGACAACACCAAAACCGGGAATGCCGATCCATCGGTTCTCGCCTGTCCGGAACACATCGATCTGGCACTGCAAAGCGCGCGGAAAGGAATCACTCTGCTTCAGAACAAAAACCACGTTCTGCCTTTCGAGCGGGATAAAATCCAGAGGATTCTGGTGCTTGGAGAACTCGGTCGTCTCGAGCCGATCGGGGACCACGGATCGAGTTGGGTGCGCCCGCCCTACGTCATTTCGCCGATGCAGGGGATACGCATGGCTGCACCGTATGCTGAGGTGACCTTCGACGATGGAAAGGATCTCGAACGCGCGAAGGCACTCGCAGAAAGGGCGGATGCTGTCGTTATGGTGCTTGGTTACGACCACAATGATGAGGGAGAATTCGTATCGGCGGAAGCGGCTGAAGGCTACACCGGGTCAATGGGTGGAGACAGGCGCAGATCCCTTGGTCTGCATAAACCCGACATCGCACTCATCCAGGCGCTGGGCCCGTGCAATGCCAAGACGGCGGTTGTCCTGATCGGAGGCAACACGATCATGATCAGCGAATGGAAAGATGAGGTCAGTGCGATTCTCATGGCCTACTATCCGGGAATGGAAGGCGGGCGGGCGCTGGGGGAAATCCTATTCGGCGCTATCAATCCATCCGGTAAGCTGCCGTTTGTGCTTCCCGAAAACGAGAGGGATCTTCCACAGGTGGATTGGGATGCGGACGAGCAATTCTACGACTATTATCACGGCTACACACGCCTGGATAATGCCGGGATCCAGCCGCTGCTGCCCTTTGGATTCGGGCTATCCTACACCCGCTTTGCTTTCTCCGATGCGGAGTTTGGAGGCGATGATGAGGGAATCACCGCCACATGCACAGTTACAAACAGCGGAGAGCGGGAAGGCGCGGAGGTCGTGCAAATGTATGTCGGCTTCAAGAACTCGGCGTTGGATCGTCCGGTGCGCGTTTTGGGCGCCTTTGACCGCGTATCGCTGAAGCCCGGCGAATCCCATCGGATCACCCTCCAATGCCCCTTGGAGAAACTCCGCTATTTCGACGAAAAGAGCGGCACGATGAAGCTCGAACACATACCCCACGAGGTCTTCATCGGCAACGCATGCAGTGATGCGCACCTGTTGGCAGGCAGCGTGGATTTGTGAATCCGTCCTTGACTATCGATCGCCCTGCAATCCGGGCACCCAACCTCCGGCAATACCCGGGTGCAGCTCCTTTTCGGGTTGACCCTCCAGCGCGCCTGTTTAGAGCTTCCGGTCAAACCCTCCGCTTATCTGTCGATCCTCACGGATCCGGCTGCGTTCCATTAGCCATCGAAACACCCTTCTCCCATGCAGACTTCCCTCGCCCAACAGATCGAACAAACCCTCGAACCGATCGAAAAACTGCGAGTCCAGACCCGCAAGAACCTCTGGAACCGGATCAGGATGATCTGGGTGATCGGCGTAACCATCGTAATCTACGTTCTGTTTCAGTCTCCGATGATC
>JAFGAQ010000141.1 GCA_016933595.1 Opitutales bacterium
AGCATGGTGGTCGCCGGAAATGGATGGAAGGTGGTTGATCTGGGTGTCGACGTGAAGCCTGGCAAGTTCATCGACGCCATTCGCCAGCATCCCGGATGCATCGTCGGGTTGAGTGCCTTGCTTACAACCACGATGGCCAACATGGCCAAGACCGTGAAAGAAATCAAAGGTCAATTGCCCGAGGTAAAAGTCCTCGTTGGCGGCGCTCCGCTCAACCAAAAGCATGCGGATGACATGGGTGCCGACGGATACGCTCCCGATCCTCAAGGTGCCGTTGCCTTCCTCAACAAAGCTGCCTAACCAAACAACCCCCATCACTCCGATGAAAAGAGACCTGCTCCAAACGATCCAATCCGGCCGCATTCTGGTATCCGATGGGGCATGGGGAACCCTCTTGCACGAACGGGGACTGGGAACCTGTGAGTGTCCGGAAAGCTGGAACCTCACCCATCGTGAGGATGTCCACGCGATTGCAAAAGGATACATCGATGCAGGGTCGGACATCATTCTGACCAATAGTTTCGGGGCCAATCCCACGAAGCTGTCCCACTTCGGTCTCGAAGCCAATACCTTCGAGCTCAATGAAGCCGCCGCCAGTATCTCGAGACAAGCCGCCGGGAATGATCATTTCGTGCTCGGATCCATGGGACCAACCGGGGTGATGCTCATGATGGGAACCGTCTCGGAGGATGAGCTTTTCGAGGGATTCAAACAACAGGCGACAGCGCTCGCAAAAGGAGGAGTGGATGGGCTTTGCATTGAGACCATGTCGGCGGTCGACGAAGCGGTGATCGCCATTCAAGCCGCAAAAGCGGCCTGTAACCTCCCGATTGCCTGCACCTTCACTTTTGAGAAGACCGCTGGTGGCGCTTTCCGAACCATGATGGGGGTATCTCCGGGAGAGATGCTGGAAGCCGTCAAATCAGCCGGTGCATCTATCATCGGGAGCAATTGTGGCAATGGTTTCGAGCAAATGATCGAGATCGTTAGAGAACTTCGCAGCATGGACCGTACAACTCCGATCCTGATCCATGCCAACGCCGGAAAACCTGTGTTCCGGGACGGGGAAACCGTCTTCCCTGAAACACCTGAAGACATGGCCGGAAGGGTAATCGAGCTCGCCGCCAGCGGCGCCAATATCATCGGCGGCTGCTGCGGAACCACGCCTGCCCATATTAAGGCAATGGTGCGCAAACTCCGGGAATGATTGCCTCCGGTTTACTACCTGAGCGGGCCCTGTCCGATACCCTTTTTTCGGTCTCGTTTCCTGCAACCCTGATTCATCTCGACCGGGATGCCATCGCCGGTTCAATGGGTTACGCACATGGGGTGATACCGGAGCACTTCCGCGGCTTGATCGATGATGCCGCAGACCGGGCACTTGCGCTTTCGGACGTGCAAGCCGGCTACCGTCTGATCGCCCCACCTGTTCCACCATCCGGCAAAGGCCATCAAATCCGGATTGATTCATCAACCGACTTCGACACCGGTCCGAGAATCACATCCTTGATGAAAGGAGCATCCCTTCTCTGCTGTTTTGCGCTGACGATTGGACCAGCCATTGACAACTGGATCCACCAGCTCTC
>JAFGAQ010000142.1 GCA_016933595.1 Opitutales bacterium
CCGATTTGTGGCTTGGTGAAGTCTTCATCCGAAAAGCCGGTCGCTCTAAGCATGGAGCGGGCCGGTGCCCGGTCCACACCGTCGACGATTTGGGAAGAGTTTGGGCGGGGAATGCTTGCCATAGGTAAATGGATGATATCCGATGGGAGGCACAATACAAGTGGGGCGGTCAGATCGCGGACAAGGGCTGCGGAATGCTTCCCATTGTGGATTTGGGTATCGCGCCGCTCCCTTCAACCTCAACAAATGCTGGACAACAATCGGGTCTCAAGCCGGGCATTTGGTTTGCCGTTTTCCGGTGTTTGTGTCGGAGTAATGGGTATGAAAAAGCTCCTGATTCTCGTGTCGGTTCTCGCAGCGGTTGTGGTCTATGGAGGCGAAAGGGTTTACCTGCTCTATGATGCGGATTCCCCGCAGGCGTCCTATGCGGCTGATAAACTTGGAAAGGCGCTGACTGGGCAGGGTTACGAACTGCAAACGGATCCGCGTGGCTACGACCGGATGGTAAGCCTGGCGGTGCATGCCAAACGCTACAAGCCGGAGTCATTTGAGGTTATTCCGGAGGGGAGGGTCATCACCGTCTATGGTGGCGATGATCGGGGGATGATCTATGGTGCGTTGGCTTTGGCCGAGGTTCTGGAAAATGGAGTGGGATTGGATGGGGTTGAAGGTTGGAAGGAGGAAGCCCATCTCGAATTTCGCGGGATCAAATTCAACCTGCCGTGGGAACCGTATCGGCAGAGCAGTGCTTTGGAGCAACACCTTGATACGGTGCGTGATTTGGCATTCTGGGAGTCCTTTCTCGATCAGATGGTTGAGAACCGCTTTAACGCGATCAGCCTGTGGAACCTGCATCCCTACACATTCATGTTCCGTCCAAAGCATTTTCCGGAGGCCTGTCCATGGTCGGATGTGGAACTTGCGGAGTGGCAACACTTCTACCGTGAGGTTTTCCGGATGGCGAAGGAACGTGGATTGGACACCTATGTTGTGAGTTGGAGCATTTTTGTCAGTCGGGAGTTTGCGGAGGCCCATGGGGTTGGGAAGCAGAATTTCTACCCGTACTACTATGTGCAAGGGGATCCTTCGGAGCTCATCCGCCGCTACACACGGGAATGTGTGACGGAGATGCTGGAGACTTATCCGGATCTGGATGGCATCGGCTTATCCCATGGTGAGGGCATGGCGGGCATGACTCCACTTGAGCGTCAGGCGTGGATGGATGATGTGATTGTCGCCGGGATGCTGAATGCCAACCGCCGGAGTCGCCTGATCCACCGGGTTCCATTTTCTTCGGGCACTTCCTCGGATCCGGGCGTGGGCCGTGATGTGGAATGGGTGACCCGGGATGCGATGGAGCGCCTCGGGGATCGCTTTGAGGGACCAATCTGGGTGGAGATGAAGTTCAACTGGTCTCACGCGCACTCGACGCCCAAGCTCGTTAAGGTGCATGGCGGAAAGTTGGGCGATACCTATTTTAACCCCAAGCCGAGCAACTACAAGGTGACATGGATGGCGCGCAATGAGGACTTTTTCGC
>JAFGAQ010000143.1 GCA_016933595.1 Opitutales bacterium
ACATTGATACATAACCCGCATTTGACGCAGCTGATCTCATCGATGTGAACTTTTCCAACTTCCGTATCGTAAACAAGAGAGGGGCACCCGAAGTCGTTGATGCACACCATGCAGCCGTTGCATCGCTCCTGGTCGACCCGCACACCATCCAAGGATTCAAAAAGTTTGATCCCTTCACGGGACGCTCGGAGGAAACACGGCTTGGAGGCTATAACCAAAGACAACCCATCGGTTCCGGATGCTTCCAGCAGCGTTTCATAGGTTGCATCCAGGTCGTAAGGATCGACCGTAAATACGGTTGCACCTACCGATTCCCCCAATTTTACAAGATCTACATGAGAGGAAATCTCGCCATAAAAATTGACACCGCTTCCCGGATGAGGCTGAAATCCCGTCATCGCCGTGGTGCCGTTGTCGCACAGGATGACAACCTGGGTCGCCCCCTGGTAGGTCCCGTTGATAAACCCATTGATCCCCAGGTGGAAAAATGTGGAATCCCCGATGATGGAAAAAACCGGCCTCCCTTCTCCCGCGAAAAAGGCCCCTGTGGCCATGGGCACCGACGAGCCCATGCAATAAATCGTGGATTGAAGTTCGAGAGGCTTGAAGGCCCCGGCGTCGTGACAACCGATATCGCCGAAGACGATTCCCTTTCGTTTGCGGGCAATCCGTTTGACGTTATAAAGGAGAGCCCGGTGAGCACAGCCCACGCACTGGGTGCGCGTGCGGACAGGGATATCGATTGACAATCGCCTCACCTCGGGCGGGCGGTTGTTTTCAAGAGAAGGTTCAGCCCTTCTTAAGGCATCGATCACGGTGGAAACGGTCAGCTCTCCATCGGAAGGGTAAAAACCGGATCTTCCAAGAATGTCCACATCAATACGATGTTCCTGGCACAATTCCTTGATGAGGTTTTCCACCACCGGCTCCAATTCCTCGAAGACCACCACACGTTTCTTTCCTTTCAGGAACTGAAGCGTCCTATCGATTGGAATCGGAAGCGTGCAGAGTTTGAACACGGGAAGACGGCTTCCGATGATGGCCTGCGCTTCCCTCACATAGCTGTAGCCGATGCCGCAACCCACTAGAGCGACGTCTCCTTCACCGTCTTCGATGGCATTGAACGGGCTGTTTTCGAAAAGCGCCTGGATTTCGCGATACTTTGCGTTCAGCCAGCGGTGGCGAGCCTGAGGCCGCTTGATGCCGCCCAGCTCCCTGACTTCAACAGCGCTCATGATGTAGCGTTCCCGGTCATCGACCCAGTGAGCGGAGGGTGCATCCGCTGGATTG
>JAFGAQ010000144.1 GCA_016933595.1 Opitutales bacterium
ATGCGTTCGTGATTCAGTGTGTCCTCGTTCAATGTCGTAGCGGGTTATAAAATGTATGCGAATACAACGGAAAGGGCCTGGAGTCGAGACGATAAGCGCAATTCTTTGTCATTCGCATGACCGGGAACGCAAAAGCACATCCGGCTTCGGACGGTCAGTCGTGGATCATGTTGACGCATCGGCACATCCGCTCAAGCGCACCCAGTGCGCTCCATCATCGCCGATCCAGAGGTTCAAGTGCCACGCCACCGCTTCCATCCAATCACAAATCCCCATTTCCGGCCACTCCACGACCACACACCACGGCTCCGCAAGGAACTCCTCGATCAGCAGACCATCCATCGCGTGGGCGGTTTTCATCCGGTAGGCATCAACATGCACCAACTGGCGATCCCCCTGATGAATCAGGCATATGTTATAGGATGGGCTCGCGACTCCCTCCATAATGCCCCATGCCGAGGCCAATCCTTTTACAAAGGTGGTTTTTCCGCTCCCGAGATCACCCGACAAAAGCACCACACGGTTTTCCGGAAGCAAGGAGGCCAGATTGCGCCCCAAGCCCATCATGGAATTCACATCCGCGACCCGAATCCCGGACCTCCAATCATCCAAGGTGTTCATAACCACTCCCATAGGTCCAGGGTTTCCCGCCCGCTAGCCGGATGGCGGGCAAGCCGTGCTCCAGAGGAGAGCCAGACACCACCCTGCCGACACAGGCAACCGGAAGATCAAAACAAGCGTTCCATTCCCGCTTAAACCCATTTGGGTCCGCCTTGGCATCCATCACGAAAGCAAGCTCGTAGTCTTCTCCATCGCTCAGCGCATGGTATAAAGGATCGCGTCCTGAGCCAGCCGCAAACCGGACTGCCTCAGCACTGACCGGAATGGCATCCGGATCGAGCTCCACCATGCGCCCTCCTACGAGGGAAACGAGGTCCTTGGCAAGCCCATCACTGATATCCATCATCGCCTTGACACCAGCACGACGTGCCAACCATGCTCCTTCGCTGATCCGCGGCTCAAAGCGGAAATGCTTACCAAGCAAACTCCCGCCCAAAGCACCAGTCACCCAAATGCTGTCGCCTTCGCGCGCGACACCTCGACGGACGGGTTCCACTGCGCATCTTCCGATCAAGGTCAGGTCCGCCAAAAAAACACCTGCTGGCGCTTCTGCCACATCCCCACCGACGATGCGCACACCATACTTCAAGGCACAATCCCGAATCCCCGAGTAGAAGGCGTGCAACCATTCCAGATCGGTCGCACCTGCCAACCACAATGCCACGACCCCGCGGACCGGCTCACCGCCCATCGCAGCAATGTCGCTGATGTTGCGCGCCAACAGTTTTCGCCCGGCATCCCATGCGGAAACACTATCATCAAAATGACGACCATAGCACACACCATCCACGGTCACCAGCTCCCACCCGACACCCGGACCCGGTTTCCAAACCGCGCAATCATCCCCGATTCCCTCGGGTGGCGCAGGGTTAGCATCGCCCAACCATCCGTGAATCCGCCGGATCAAAGCCATTTCTCCAACCGCGGCTACAGATGAGGCCGGATCATCTGAAAAGACTCGCCTGCCAGGCGCTCTAGGGCACATTATCATGGTTGCAGCATTTATTTCGTATGATTTCAGTCAATGCATTCGTTTTTTGCTTGAACCTCAAGCCAGTCTTCTGCAGTTTTTGATGTTTTTATTTATGTCCGAGGAAAACAAAGAAATCCCTGAGAAGCTTCCTGAACTGCTCACTGCAATGGACAGTGATCTGCTCAAGCGTTATACCACCGGCACTGGAAAGATCCTTCCACGCAAGTATACAGGACTGAGCGCGAAGCAGCAGCGTCATGTTGCACGCGTCATCAAACGCGGTCGCAACATCCTGACAACCCTCTGAGCGCCAGACAACCGCCCGGAATGGCGGCTTTGCTTCCCGGGAAACGGGATTCATCCATACCAAGCGGAACATAGAGCTGCTTGGTGTTTTTGTTTGTATGCGAATCTTCTCTCCAAATGATGCGGATCTCGATGCCATCGCTTCCCTTTTGGCATCCGGAGAAGTCGTGGCCTTGCCGACTGAGACAGTTTACGGCCTCGCGGCAAACGCACTGAACCCCGAAGCGGTTGCGAAGATATTTGACATCAAAAACCGGCCGGCCACCAATCCGCTCATCGTCCATACCGGTTCCGGCCAAAACTACTCCGAATGGGTTGAAATCCCGGAGCTCGCTCAACGCCTCATCGACACATTCTGGCCAGGGCCATTGACGCTGGTGCTTCCCCGCAAAACTCCCATCCCGGATTGTGTGACCGCCGGGTTGCCCACAGTCGGGATCCGCATGCCCGCACATCCCTTGATGAGAGCGGTGCTCGACCGCATCCCCTTTCCTCTGGCGGCTCCCAGCGCAAACCCATCCAACTACATCAGTCCGACATGCGCGGCCCACGTGAAGGATGGACTGGAAGGCAAGCTCCAGTATCTAATGGATGGAGGGGAATGCAACCTTGGGATCGAGTCCACGATCGTCAGCCTCCGCAGGCCCAATGATCCGCTTCTTTTGAGGCCCGGCCCCATTCCACCGGATGCTATTGAAAAGGTGATGGGATGCCCGTTGCGAATCCGGCAGCACTCCTCCCTGTCAGACGGACCGATGGATAGCCCGGGGCAAATGAAAGTGCACTACAGTCCACGCACTCCGCTCATCCTTGTGGACCCGTCGGAGGAAACCCCGGCATCCTGCGCCAGAATACGGATCCAGCCCGAAGATGCCCAAAACCCGGCAATGGTTGCCAATCCTTCCCTAAGGCACTTTTTCTTATCCGCAAGCGGCGATCCCGGAGAATGCGCACGCCATCTCTACAAAATACTGCATCTGGCAGATCAATCCGGTGCCGATTCCATTCTGATTGATCGCCCCCCCCATAAACCGGAATGGCTCGGATTGGCCGACCGGATTCACCGGGCCGCAGCATCCGGGTCAACGCCACACTGAGATACCCGGGAAGGGAAAATCTGCCTGTCCGCTGCGGAATTTCAGGCCACGCCTGACCTTTTCTGAGCTCCGCCGAAGCCAGGCTTCACTTCGACACAGCCTCGATAATCTCACGCGCTTTTTGAGTCTGCACGTTCACCGCTTCGAGGATCGACGGGATGTCGTCCACCGACAACCCAATCGCCTCCCAAGCGGGATCATAGAAACTGATCGGAAAACGTTCGATCCCCACACCGATGCCCTGATTCAGGCACGCGAAATTCGCGATATGCACCATGTAGGTGATCTCGCGCGAAGACTCCGGCACATGCTCAGGATCATTGTAGTACAAGGCGACGTCGGCGACTTCAGCGGGGAACTGCCATTTCTGGAAAACAATGTGGGAGGCTTCATTGTGGGTGATACCCAGATGCTCTTTCTCCACCTCCCAAAGATCACGATCCTGACTGGCCACCTCTTCAAGCACCTTCTGGTATTCCTCCGGATAGTTTTGAGCGAGCAACAGAATACCGGCCTTGTGGAGGAGTCCGGAAGTGTAGGTATAGTCGCGATGCCGCTCGGAAAGATTTTTCGCCCTGCTTTCGATGATCTCGGTCGCCAAACCGACAGAGAGGCAATGATTCCAGAACTGGCAGAAATCGATGCCCTTCAACGTCCTGAACTGGCTCACCAAAGAAACGGACAAAACCATATCCCGCATCCGCGTCAACCCAATGCGCGAGACCGCTTCCCCGATACTGGACACCTTTCCGGCGTATCCAAAGGCAACGGAATTCGCCACACGGAGAACAGAGGTGGATAGCGACATGTCCATCCTGACGAGATCGGCAATGTCGTTGGGATCCACATACGGATCCTGGGTCATACGCATGATTTTGTGCGCAAGAACAGGCAAGGCCGGTAGTTCACACTGCCTGAGCTTCTCCGTAATGTGGGAATCGAGATTCATGGGATGTTCGGATCGAGTAGGATAAGAATAGCAGGAACACAATCAGAATCCCTGACCAAGGCACTGCATGATCTTGGATTCGAGATCTTCCTGAGCAAAAGGTTTGACGAGGTAATTGGTGGCACCGGCGATAAGGGCCTTCTTCACATTGTCCGGATTTCCCTCACTGGTGACCATCATCACCGGGATATCCTTCCATCTCGGATCCGACTTCACCTTCTGAAGGAACTCCAGTCCGGTCATGCCGGGCATGTTCCAATCCAGCAGGATCATCGAAATCTCGCTGCCCTGTTCTTCAAGAACCTTGAGCGCAAGGGTTCCATTTCGAGCGGTGACCGTATCAGCGCCAATCACAGCCGCTGCATCGGATATGATCCGCAACATCACCATTGAATCGTCCACACTCAGTATTTTCATGCGTTTGCCTTATTTCTTTTTGTAAAAAATCGCCCCCTGACCTTCAACCAGGTCGAAATCCGAGGAATACCCAACCAACGACTCCGACGCTCCCAAAAGGAAGAATCCCGGAGGATTCAGGACGGAATGGATCCGCTTGAACAACTCCTTCTTGAATGCATCGGAAAAATAGATCGCCACATTGCGGCAGAGAATAAACTCAAACGAACCCAACGCGGACGGATGGTCCTGCAAATTGAACTTTTTGAAGGTGATTCGCTTCTTGAGAGCCGGAGAGACTTCCCATATCTTGCCGTTGGTGTTGAAATACTTGGTCTTGAACTCCTCACTCAACCCTCTGGACATCGCCAACTGATTGTAACGACCCGAGTTTGCCAGAAACAACACACTTGGCGAAATGTCCGTGGCAAGAATCTCAAAGTTATCCATACTGACTCCAGCGGGATGTTTTGTGCTGATGTAGTCATCCAACAGCATCGCGATCGAATAAGGTTCCTGCCCCGTGGAACATGCCGCCGACCAAATGCGGATTCGGGTCTTGGCGCGGGTCCGGATCAGCTCGATCAATTGTGGCAGAATCGTCTCCTTCATCAGGCTCCACGGCTTGGAGTCGCGAAACCAGAAGGTTTCGTTCGTCGTCATCGCATCAATGATGCGCTCCCGAAGTTTGCCGGATGTATCCTTCTGCGCGTTGAGGTAGAACTCCTTGAAATTGGTCGCCCCCATCTCCACCATCATCCGGGTCAACCTGCTCTCAAGGAGGTAGGTCTTCTCGGGCTTCACATCAATCTCGCTGTGTTTGATGATGAAATCACGCAGAAGATTAAACTCTTCGGTACTGATTGGCATGTTAGGTCAATTTCCCTTTCTCTGACTAAGCAATTCTGAAATACGGGGAGCTATCCCATCGAGTGGAATAACCTCGTCAACAAGTCCCTTCTCGGCCACCGAACGGGGCATCCCGTAGACCACACAGGTCGCTTCATTCTGGGCGAGCGAAATGCAGTTTCCACGTCTCCGGATCCGTTCCACTCCGGCGGTCCCGTCTTCTCCCATTCCGGTCATAATCACGGAAATGATCCCCCCCTGATAGTGCTCTGCCACCGAGTTGAAAAGCACATCGACCGATGGGCGGCATGAATTCACCGGAGGATCATCGTTGAGGCGAAGCCGATAGGTCGTATTAAAACCAATCCCCTCCCGTTCCAATACCATGTGGCGTCCACCCGGAGCGATGTAAACCGTATCATTCCGGAGGGACTCTCCGTCAGCGCCTTCTTTGACCGACAAACCGGTCTTCTTCGAAATAAAGGTTGCGAGTGAAGCGGTGAAAAAGGCCGGCATATGCTGAACCACCAGAATCGGGCATCCGATCTTCTTGGGCATCAGCGAAAACATCCGGTTCAAAGCATTGGGCCCCCCGGTTGAGACACCGATCACCACCAGGGACCGGTCCGGATCAAAACTCACGACCTTGCGGGGAGCTACCGGAGCCACGGGGGCTACGGTAGCGGGTGGCGGCACCACAGGAGACGGAAACACGGGCGGCCGACCTTCCGGAAGCGGCACATGCCGATGATCAGGCGACGGTTCCTTCGGCGGAAACAGGATCGAACGCGAGGTAATCGCGGTCACACTCCGCCGAACCCGGACCAGACGAACAATGCGGACCAATTCCTGCCGCAACTGCTCCATGCTCTCATCAATACTCCGCGACTTCGGCTTGGGAATGAACTCAAGGGCCCCCAACTGAAGTGCCTCGACCGTGGTATCCGCATCCGCAGTTGTCACCCCGCTCAGCATGACCACCGAGACCCCGGGATAGAGCTTTCCGATCTCCTTGAGCGCATCCAACCCATCCATTCGGGGCATGCACACATCGAGCAAAACCAAGTCCGCCGGTTGCCGTTTCAGGGTCTCCAGAGCAAGGATCCCGTCCGAGGCAGTGGCTACCACTTTTGTGCCATCCACCTTTTCCACCGCCATGCTCAGGATCTTGCGATACAAGGCGGTGTCGTCAGCAATCAATACACGAATATCAGAATCCATACCCATGGGTTCTCATCTCACAGTAATAGAGTTTTCGGATCGTCCCGCCCGCTCATGTCATCGCATCATGACTGGGTCAGACGGGGAGTTTTTCTGTCAAAAATCGATTCAATCAAACGGAGAAGCTTCACCTTGTCGAACTTCATCTGATAGGCATCCATCAGGGTCTCTTTTGCGAGAACCTCATGATTGGGATCCTGTCTGGCAGAGAGCCCGATAAACGGAAGATGCTTGTAGCGTTCGCTGTGGCGCACCTTCGCGCAGAGATCGAAACCACTGGTTCCGGGCAGCTCCACATCCGAAATCACAACATGGAAGTTTTCCTCCGATAGCTTTTCCCAGGCCTGAGCCGCATTGCGGACACCAACCACCTCTCCAAACAAGCGGCGGAGGAAATCACCTTCAACCGTGCGGAAAAACACGTTATTATCCACCAGAAGCACCCTCAAGTTTTTAAAGTGCTCGGGATAGGCAACGGGCCTGAATACCTCCGGATCCACTGACTCGAAGAGACTGTAGATGTCCACCAGTAAGACCAACGCATCGTTAATGAATGTCGAACCGAGTATCCCCACCCCACTGATGGTTTCACGATCGAGATCCACCACGGTTTGAACCGTATCCACGATTTGGGTGGCCACAATCCCAATCGGTTTTGTCAACAGCTTGGGAACCAGCACGTACAGATCCTCGGGGGTCTGCTCCGGCTTCGCGATCGGCATGTGGTCATGCATCCTGACCAGGCGCAAAGAACGCCCGCCCAGTTTCAGGTATTCGCCCTTACCAATGTGCTCAATATCGGAAGCCTTGATCCGCTCAATGCGCGCCACCGTTGAAAGATTAATCGCAAACAACTCCAGTCCCTCGTTGCGGAACAGCAGCAGCGATTCGCTATCGGAACTGCGCAGTTGATTGGCAAGATCCAACGCGGATTGCTCATTTATCTCGTTCTCGGCAAACTTCAAGCGGGCCATGGTCGCGATGCCCTGAATGTCCACGATCATGGCAACTTTTCCGTCTCCCATGATCGTTACCCCCGAATAGCATCCCACCTGCTTAAGGTATACGCTCAGAGGCTTGACCGCGATCTCCTCACTATCAAGCAACTCACTGACAATCAACCCATACTGATTGTTGTCGAGGTTCAGAACCAGAACATACCCGTCCTCCCAATCCGAAGCGCCGCCGCGTTCCCCTTCCTGCGGTGTAAGTTCGAGCACATCAGCAAGGTTGATCAAGGTCAACAGGGAGTCCCTCAACCGCAACACACGACTGCCACGGATGATCTCCGGCTTGTTCTTGCCTCCAAGACGTACCACTTCCTCGAGGTTCACTTGCGGCACGGCAAAACGGCGACCACATGAGCCCACGATCATCGCGGGAATAATCGCCAACGTCAAAGGCAGGCGCAGCGAAATCCGGGTGCCGACTCCGACTTCGGAATCAATATCAACAAAACCACCCAAGCCTTCGATGTTGGTTCGCACCACGTCCATTCCCACACCGCGACCGGATACGTCACTGACCTTCTCTGCGGTAGAGAACCCGGGAAGGAAAATAATCGTCAAGGCCTGTCGATCCGACATCTTGGCAGCTTCCTCAGGCTTTAGAACCCCCTTTTCGATCGCCTTCTGCCGGAGCTTTTCGGGGTTCATTCCCCTGCCATCGTCAATGATCTCGATCAAGACCTGACCGCCCACGTGCTTCGCGGTGAGCCGCACACGACCTTCACGCGGCTTCCCCATGCGCTCCCGCTCCTCTGGAGTCTCGATCCCGTGGTCCGCGCAATTCCGGATCAGGTGGGTGAGCGGATCCGACAAAGCCTCCACAATGGACTTATCCAACTCCACATCCTCACCTTCAATGTCCAGAATGATCTCCTTGCCCAGTTTCATCGCCAGGTCGCGGATGATCCGGGTGAACTTGCCAAAGATGATTCCCAAGGCCTGCAAACGGGTCTGCATGACCTTCTCATGCATGTCTGAGGTCACCAGATTGATATTCTGAATGATGCTCTGAAGCCCGGCGATTTCCTGCCCATGATTCTCGGCGATCCGGATGAGCTGATTCCGGCTCAAAACCATTTCACCGGCGAGATTCATCAGCGAATCCAACAGGGATACGTTCACCCGTATCGTCTCGTCCGCCCGCTTCACTTTCATGCGGGCTGCCGGTGCCGATGAGGCCTTTACCGCCAAATGATCCGTTGATGCGAGATGATCCTCGTCTTCAGCCTTATCGGGTTCATGCCCGGCGTCTGAAGCCGGGCCGGAATCATCCTCAACCACTTCCAAAAACACCTCTGCCTCACGCCCTTCGGGAGTCTGAACCCCGGGGTTCGTTCCCAGCCATTCCTTGATCACGCCTGCCTCAATCTCCTCGACCTGTGCCGCGGGAATGTCGAATACACTCGTGATCATATCCGGGGAACCCATCACCGTGGTGAAGAGGAAGGAACACACCAGGTCAGTCGACAACGCATCGTCCAGCCCACTGATACTTGAAAAATCAAAATAGGCGTCCACGAACTCGCCCAGGCTTTCGATCTCCTTGAAATAGTCGTAGGGAGTCCGTCCTTTTTCCTTCACATCCTTGTTCATGAACAAACGGATCACGAACACGAGATGCCCATGCTGCATCGCGTTTTTGAGAATGTAAGGGTCCAGCCTGAAGCGTTTGAGCGAATCCGGCAGCTTCACCTGTTTGGGGGCGGGTTCGCCTTTATCCTGTGCCGGTTTCGTGCCACCTTTGGCGGCGGGAAGAAAGGTATTGAGCTGCTTGACCTCATCTTCGATCGCCACCTCCGCACAATGCTGCGGGTCGTCGATCATGAGCTTGAGTTTATCGGTGCTGGCCAGCAGCACACTGACCATTTCACTGTTCGGCGAGAGTTGACCATCCCGAACCAGTGCCATCAGGTTCTCCATCACATGGCTGAGCTTGGAGATCTGCTCGAAACCAAAGAATCCCGATGATCCCTTGATGCTATGAACCCCACGGAAAATGGTATTCACCCCCTCCGAGTCGTGCGAGGCAGATTCCATCGCCAGAATCTCCGGCTCAATCGCCTCAAGGTGTTCTTTCGACTCCTGAATGAAAATCCCGATCAGTTCGTTGTCAACCATGGCAGATTTCTCCAATTCGTATCACCCGGAATTGCGGAAACCTGACCCGTCAGTTTCCAACCCTCTCAACCCCAAACACATCATTCAATTTAAAGATGGTGAACAGCCACTTGACCGTCTCCGAGCACTCCACAACCCGGAAGCCCCACTGCTTGCGTTTGCATTCCTGATACAGACCAATCAGTAGATTGAGCCCCTGGGAATCGATCGTTTCCACACCCTCCAGATCCAACTCGATCTGGGAGACCGATCCCTCGTTCTCCGCGACCAGTTTCTTGAACTCGGCGTTCATCCGTTCGATCGAGGTCGAGAGGATATTTTCTCCAACCTTTATCCGGAGCTTTTTTTCGACAACTTCGTTTTTCATGATGGATCAGACTGTGCAGTTTACAATGTCTTCAACTCCGGGATCACCTATTCCACCCGGGTTTCGGTATTGAGGACTTCAGATAGATTGAGCAGGATCAAGAGTTGATCCGAAAGGCGTACCACCCCGCGCACATAGCGCTTGTCGAGCCGGTTATCGCTCTGATTAGGGGTCTGGATAATGCTCTTGGCATCGACCGGCAACACATCACCGATCCGGTCGACCAGCAATCCCACCTTGTCCGCGATGGTCCGCTCATTCAGCGAAACCGACGTGGGATTGTTTTCGAGTTCGGACGATGTTTTGAGCACAATGCAGTTTCCGAGCCCACCCCTTTCATTCTCATCAAAGGACAACCGCCGGGCCAAATCCACGACCGTAACCACCTGCCCGCGAAGGTTGAGCACACCGGCGATGTAAGGGGGCACTTTCGCCACCGTCGTCAGGTCAAGATTCTGGATGATCTCACGCACCAGCAGGATGTTGATCCCAAAAAGGTCTCCACCCAGATAGAATGTCATGTATTGCTGCTGTGAACTCGGTGTCATGATTCAGAGGAATGACTTTTTAGGGAATCGATTGCCGGAATTCCGGATCCCGCTGGATGGGGTAACCTTCATTCCTGTCAACATGGGTATCGGCTGATTGAGCTCCAAGTTAAGACCGATATTCCCAAATTGTTAAACAGGCAAGCGACTCCGATCACTTTGATCCGGATTGCTTCAAAACAAAACCGCGAAAAAAATGGATTCTGATCCTGCCCCCGAAGCGCAGTTTCAACCCGAAAGCCCTTCGATTACACCCACGATCGGCAAAAACATCGCAATCACCAGAAACCCGGCCACCAGCGCGAGCACAACGATCATTGCGGGCTCCAGCAGAGCAACAAGCGTGGTCATCCGGTCCTGAACCTTCTCTTCGAGATCATCGGCCGCTTCCTCCAGCATCGCCGGAAGTCGCCCGGTCTCTTCGCCGATCTCCATCAGACCTGCAAGCATCGGGGGAACAAACGGATGCTCCGCCATCATGCGGGCCAATGACTCCCCCTCTTCCACCCCTTTCCGCATGGCGCACATGGCATCCGCAATCGCACGATTGCCGGCCACAGCCGACGCCCCGTCCACCGCATCGAGCATGGGTTGCCCTCCGGCCAGCATGGTCGCCAGACCACGCGCGACCCTGACAAATGCCATGTCACGCTCCACCCCGCCCCATATCGGCAAATGGAGCAGCAAACGATCCAGGACACCCCGCACGTTATGCAACCTCGACACCCACGGAAGGCCAACCGCCAACACAACCACCCCGCCCAAAACCACTAAACCATTGTGCTGAAGCGCCCGGCTGAAGGCCATAACCCATCGCGTGGGACCCGGAAGCGGAGCCCCTTTGAGCAAGCCCTCATACAAAACCTCGAAGCGCGGGATCACGCCCACAACCAATGCGGCAACAATGGCCAGAGCGAGCACCGCAACCGTCAAGGGATAGGCCATCGCACCCCGGACTTTCCGGGTCAGACGCACCCGGCTCTGGAGGTGCGCTGCCATACGTTTGAGACCTTCGCTCAACACCCCGGCCCGCTCGCCCGCATGAACACCTTGCACCGTCATTCCGTCAAAAACCCCGGGAAAACAAGTCATCGCATCCGAAAGCGCATGGCCGGATTGGATCATCTCCAACATACGCCCCCATACCCGACGCAACGACCGCTTCGGTTCCTGTCGGATCAACAGCTCCAAACTGCGGGATAGAGGCACTCCCGAACCCACGAGACCCGAGAGTTGGCGCATCCACAAAGCAACATCCTCGCGGCCGGCACGCGTCCGGTCGATCTCGAAATCCGGATGACGCTCCCTGTCCATGCAGCGGTTCAGGCATCCGCAGGCGGAGGCAGGGGCAAATGCAGCACCACCGTGGTTCCAGCCTGTTCCATATCCTCACTGCGGGCCACTGACTCGATACCGATACGCCCCCCATACGATTCCACCAGTTTTTTGACCAACGGCATGCCGTATCCGGTTCCCTGTTCCTTCGCAGTGCCGGGGCGACGGGTCATCTTGTGCGGGTCGAAAATGACCGGCACCATGTATTGTGGGATCCCCATACCATGATCCCGGATCAGCAATTCAACATAAGATTCCTTCTGGCTCGCTTCCACCTCAACCTGCGAATCGGTGTATGAATACTTCACCGCATTGCTCACCAAATTGCTCAGGACCACGTTCACAAAGGAAACCCGCTCCACATATACCTCAATCCCGGCAGGAACACTCAGGCTCACCTGAATATGCTTGTCCCTGAGGTTCCTCTCAAACAGATACAGAGACTCCTTAACCATCGAGAGCAAGTCCTGAGCCTGCATATCCGGCATGCTTGCGACTTCGTCCATGAGCCCGCGTTTCCGCACCAACTCAATAATCGATACGCACTGATCCAAGGTCCGGATCAAGGTCTTGGAAACCATACCAAAGGAGACGTCACCGTCTTCAGTCAACTCGACCAAACCGCGGCACGCGACAATCGGGTTCTTCAAGTCATGGGACAGGATATGAATCATTTCCTGCTGCTCCTCGACTTTCTTCATCATGCGCTCAGCCTGATCCAAGGCATTGATTTGAGTCGTTACACGCGCATGCAACTCAGCCGCAATGAAGGGCTTGGTGATGTAATCAATCGCCCCTGCCTGGAAGGCGTCCCGCATATCATCCAACTCGTTGCTCGCTGTGAGAAACATGATCGGGATGTGGCGGAAGCGCCGGTCGGCCTTCAGTTTCTTACAAACCTCAATCCCGTTGATTCCCGGCATTTTCAGGTCCAGAAGGATCAAATCCGGTATCGCCTTTTCGACCCGCATCAGGGCCTCCTCGCCCGACGACGCCTTCGTGATCTCGAAGTTTTGCTTGGAAAGAATCTTCTCAAGCACCCTGCGGTTGAAGGCGATATCGTCGACCACCAACACCTTTCTCTGGACTGATTGCTCCAATTCCATATTTCTCAGCTTGAGTCTAAGGTAATTTGCCCGCATTTATCGAGTGCATAAATACTGAGTTCCCGCAACATCAGAATTCACACCTCCCCATAGTGGCGCCCAATCAACAGAAAACTCCAAACGCAATCCTTCTCATCGAAGAGAGTGAAGCGTTTCGCTTGCTCTACCGGACGATCCTCAAGGCACTGGGCGTGGCCAAGGTGGTAGAGGCAGTGGATGGCATCAGCGGTTACCGCGAATACGTCATGGGCCAGTTCGATATCGTGATCATGGCCTACCGTCTTCCCAGAAAAAGCGGACTTGATACCCTCCGCGAAATCCGCGCCACCCGCAGGGATGCCCGGATCATCATGCTCACCACCGAAAACGACAAGAAGACCGTGATGGAGTGTATCAAAGCCGGGGCGCGCTACTACATTCAGAAAGATTTGAGCGCACGCGACCTCAAGAAAAAGCTCAAGGAAGTCTTCAATCTCATCCTCTAGGCCGGACATCGTTGCGGTATCTCACAGATACCCGGAGCCGAGATCACCGCCTTGTTGGCCGTTCCACTCTGACGGACGCAACCTATTCGCTATAGCCCAAAGATCGACAGATGAAGACCGATGGACCCCATGGTTCTCATCTTCCAGTCCCTTGATCATACGCATGATCCCATCTTCCATCAGACAAGCTCCAAAGCCTGGAGCGAACCTCCACATACGTTTTGCTGGCTCAAAACAACAGATCAAGAACTCTAGTCTTCCGGAGGGGGTGGCTTCAGCCATCCTCCATTTCAATACCCCACCAGCCGTTCAATCGATTGCGGATGAGCGGGGACGCTCATCCCTACCCGCAGCGGCCATCCATAGTAGCGGGAGCATCCTGCTCGCGCCCTTCTTCTTTTGTTTCCCACACGTCGGAAACTCCGTCACCCAGGTAGGGCGAGGTGTCCTCACCGAGCCGCCTCTTTCTCACCTCCGAACGTGCCA
>JAFGAQ010000014.1 GCA_016933595.1 Opitutales bacterium
ATCAGCGGCTCCACTCGAGCATCCGCTGGATCGGCAAACGGGCCGCCGCGACGGTTTCAGGGTCCAGCACAATCTCAGGTTCGAGGGTGTCCAAACAACGTTCGAGCTTTTCGAGCGTATTCATCTTCATGAACCGGCACTCATTGCAGGCACAGTTCTCGGTAGGACCCGCGATAAAGGTTTTTCCCGGAATATCACGGCGCAGCCGATGGAGCATTCCCGTCTCGGTAACGATAATAAAAGCATCCGATTCATGATCCCTGCAGAAGGTCACCATTTTTTCCGTGCTGCAGACCAAATCAGCCATACGGCGCACGCTGTCCACACACTCAGGATGCGCGACCACCGGCGCACCGGGATACTGTAGGCGAATGCGCTCGATCGCCTCAGTTGAAAACAAAATGTGCGCATAACAATTTCCCGGCCACAGTTTCATTTTCCGTCCGGTCTGATGGGCGACCCACTGTCCCAGATTCTGGTCGGGAACAAACAGGATTTCTTTGTCCTCCGGGATCCGCTTGACGATATCCACTGCGTTGCCGCTCGTGCATATGACGTCCGAAAGCGCCTTCACCTCAGCCGAGCAATTGATGTAGGCCACCACCACGATGTCCGGATGCTTCGCCTTGTATGCGGCAAGCTTTTCAGCCGGGCATGAATCCGACAACGAACACCCCGCCTCCGGATCCGGCAAAATCACCCGCTTTCCGGGATTGATGATCTTCGCGGTCTCGGCCATGAAGTGCACCCCGCAGAAACAGATCACCTCCGCATCCGTCTTGGATGCCTGATAGGATAGCCCTAACGAGTCACCCACATAATCCGCAACCTCCTGAATCACGCCATCCTGATAGTTGTGAACCAGAATAACGGCATTCTTCTCCTTCTTGAGTTTGAGAATCCGCTCCTGCAATGGGCTTTTGCCGGTTGAACCGGCCCCGGATTCGGGCGCAAAAACCAAGGGAGCGATGGTGGACAGATTTTTCGTCATGGCGATAAGCTAAAGATCCTACATGTACCCGGATGGCGACCGGTTTTCAACTCCCGATCGACCCAATTCGGATTTTTTGAGCTCCCGGTCCACTCGAAATAAATCCACGGTTTTCGATCCCCGCGACATCGGCGTCCATCTCAGCGGAGGGATTCGGCGTTGACTCTTTCTTTCGGGCAATCTGTTTTCTATCCAATTCGGGACATCGTGCCTCCGTTTGGACACAAACATTCACACACGTATTGATTTATGACACCGTTCGATATCATCGTAGCCGACCGTATTGCACCCGCGGGCGTTGCTTTTCTGAAGCAGCAACCGGGATTCAACGTAACAGAGGCATATGGCTCGTCAAAAGAGCAGATGCTCGGTCTCGTATCCAATGCATCGGCCATCATTGTGCGCAGTGAGACCTTCATCGATGCGGATATTATCGCGGCCGCACCGAAGCTTCAGGTCGTGGGACGGGCCGGAGTCGGAGTCGACAACATCGACGTGGATGCCGCAACCGAGCGTGGGATCGTAGTGGTCAATACACCGTCCGGGAACACAATCGCCACTGCCGAGTTGACCTTTACGCACATGTTGTGTGCCGCACGCCCCATCGCGCAGGCGGACGCATCGATGAAATCCGGCAAATGGAATCGCAAGGCCCTTCAGGGGATCGAGCTCAAAGGCAAGACCCTTGCCATTCTGGGCCTGGGACGCATCGGCACCGAAGTGGCCCACCGGGCACAAAGCTTCGGGATGCGCGTGATCGCCTATGATCCCTTCCTGTCCGATGCAAGGGCCAAAACCATCAACGTGGAAAAGGTCGCTTTGGACAAGATCTGGGGACAGGCGGATTTCATCACCGTGCACATGCCTCTGACCGATGCCACCCGCAACATTGTGGGACGCGATGCATTCACGAAGATGAAAGATGGGGTTCGCCTCATCAACTGCGCACGCGGTGGACTCATCGAGGAAGCGGCACTTCACGAAGCCATCCAGTCGGGTAAAGTGGCAGCAGCCGGACTCGATGTTTACGAGAATGAGCCCCTTCCGACCGATCATCCGATGCGCCAATGCAACAACCTGGTGCTCACGCCGCACCTCGGCGCATCCACAGAGGAAGCGCAGACCAATGTTGGCATCGAGATTGCCGAGACCGTCACTGCCATCCTCACCCAAGGGCTCATCACCAATGCGGTCAACATGCCATCCATGGATGCCCACACGCTCCATGCGCTCAAGCCATACCTGAAGCTTGGGACTATCCTTGGCACCATCGCTCAGCAGATCAGCCCCGATTCGATTGAACGACTCGAAATCACCTTCTACGGGAGAATCGTCGATCTGGATTCCATGCCGATCACCCGCGCGATCCAGAAGGGATACCTCCACAAGATCTCGGGCGATCGCATCAACGACGTCAACGCAGCGGTCAAGATGAAGCACCTTGGCATCGATGTCGAGATCACCAAATCCAATGCGGACACCCCATACATCGAGCTGATTGAAGTCTGTGCGGTGTCCGGTGGTGAACGTTTCCTGGTGGAAGGCACCCTCATGGGACGCGACCTGAATCCCCGCATCGTCGGCTTCAATGGGCGCGACATCGAAATCAGCCCGTCGAAATACCTGCTCATCGTCGAGAACAAGGACATGCTGGGCATGGTTGGGATGCTCGGGACCATTCTCGGAAAAGATGGTTCCAACATCGCCAACATGAGCCTCAACCGCAAACGCCCCGGCGAAACCGCGCTCACGGTTTTCGAGCTCGACACCCGTCCATCCCAGAAAGCCATCGACGAAATGCTGGCATCCGACCGCATCCTCAAGGTGCAGCTGGTCTCGTTGGACGGCATGAAACTCAATCCCTGATTTCCATTATCCGTCAAACGCTCCCGGGACCATGATCACCGCCAATTCCATTGCGATGGGTGCCGCTCTTCTAGCCGGATACCTCCTTGGATCGATATCCAATGCCGTATGGGTTTCCAGAATGCATGGGGTCGATATCCTCACGGCTGGAAGCGGAAACCCGGGAGCAACCAACGTCAAACGGGTCCTGGGTTCGAAACCCGGCAACCTCGTTTTCTTTCTGGACCTCCTGAAAGGATTCATTGCGACTGTTTGGCCTTTCATACCGGCGATCCACAATGGATGGTCGATTGCTGCCCAACCGCAATGGATGGCTCTAGCGGGACTCACGGGCGCGCTTCTGGGGCATTCGTTTTCGGTTTTCATCGGGTTCAGAGGAGGAAAAGGAGTGGCCACGACCATGGGAGGCTTGCTCGCGATCATGCCGGCAGTCGTTCTTATGGCGGTGGGAGCATGGATCATCGTGTTTTATGCCTTTCGGTATGTATCCCTCGCATCCCTCGCATTTGCCGTCTGCCTCCCCCTGATCACCCTGCTTGTGTGGCAGCTCGGATGGGCGCTTCCGCGTCCCATGGGCGCCCTTGAAACCGGCATCGCGGTCGGGATATTCATCTTGATCACGATCCGTCATATTTCAAACATCCGTCGGCTGCTCAACGGGACCGAAAGCCGGTTTGTGCGTAAATCCACCTCCACCCCGGTCTAGCCACGATTCGCATGCGGAAAGCACTGAACAGATTGATCGACGAACTCCATCGGCTCAAGGAACAGGGCTATGAGGGCGTGGAAGTATCCGACCGCGCCTTTGCCCAGTTGAAAGAAGCGGTTGAGCATCAATTGGCACAGGCGGGCCCATCCAAAGCACCCATTCCGGCCCCATCCGCAACAGCCGTCTATCGCGAGCGGCCCGCTCAAACGCATCCTGTCCGCTCCACTTTCGCGCAGCCGGAGCCCCGGCCTGTCCCTGCACGGGAGGCTTCCGCGGCTGGACATCGGGCACCACCGGCTACCCAAAGCTCAAACCTGCCTGCGCCTCCTGTTTTTGAGATTCCTGCGGGATCCAAAACCGAGCAACTGACCTGGCTGAAAGACCGCGTCCTCTCCTGCCCCGTCTGCACCAGTCACCTGCGACCCGGAAAGCAACTCGTGTTTGGAGAAGGTTCTCCGGATGCAGCCATCTTTTTCTGCGGTGAAGCCCCGGGGGCCGATGAAGAAACGCAAGGGATTCCATTCGTGGGAGAAGCCGGCAAGCTGCTCACCCGGATCATTCAGGCCATGGGACTCAGCCGTGAAACGATCTACATCGGCAACATCATGAAATGGAGACCTGAGACCGGCTCAGACTATGGGAACCGGCCACCCTCATTGGAGGAAATGGCGTTCTGCATGCCCTATCTCGAAGCCCAATTGGAGATCATCCGTCCTCAGGTCATTGTGGGACTTGGCGCCACTGCATTGAACGGCCTGCTTGGTTACGACCCGGAACGCCGCATCACTTCCGTGCGCGGACAATGGTTCCAGCACGGATCCATCCCGGTGATGGCCACCTTCCACCCGTCCTACGTCAACCGCAATGGAACCAACCGCATCAAACGCATGATCTGGGAAGACATGCTGGCCGTCATGGAGCGGGTCGGTCTCCCGATCTCGCCCAAACAACAGGCCTATTTCACCTGATCCGGAAAAACACCCGTTTACCCACCTGCAGAACGATCGGTTGGGCCGGGCAGGACAAGCGCAGCATCGTGTCGCTCATGGCATTTCCATCCAGTTTCACGGCCCCCTGCTGAATAAAGCGGCCGATTTCCTTCTTGCTCGCAAACAAACCTGTGGCGGCCATTACATTAACCAAACTCTCCTCTGATCCGGAAGCGACCGTCGACCAGAGGAACTCCGGCATTTCATCCGGGATCCGGTTCTTGGAAAACACCAGCTCAAACTCCGCACGCGCGGCATCTGCGGCTTCCGGCCCATGGAAACGACCCACCAGTTTGGAAGCGAGTGCCTTCTTGCACTCCATCGGATGTGCGGATTCCAGCTCCTTCACCTCTTCCGCGCTGTACAGCAACAGCAGCCGGTAGTAATCCCACATCGTCGTGTCGCTGATGGACATGATCTTGCCAAACATGTCCTTGGGGCTGTCATTGAAAGCGATGTAATTATCCTGACTCTTGGACATCTTCTTCACACCGTCCAAGCCGACCAGCAATGGAAGCGTCATCACGATCTGCTGGCTTTTTCCCGCATCCTTCTGGAGGGCGCGCCCCACCAGGTTGTTGAAGAGCTGATCCGTGCCTCCCAGTTCGACGTCCGCATCCAGAATCAGCGAATCGTATCCCTGAACCAGGGGATACAGAAACTCGATGATCGAAATCGGCACATTCTCACGGTGACGCTTCGAAAAATCATCCCGCTCCAGCATCCGGGCCACCGTCATCTTTCTGGCCAGCCCGAGGCAATCCGAAAAACTCATCTTGGAAAACCACTCGCTGTTGTAGACCACCCGGGTCTTATCCTTGTCGAGTATCCGGAAAGCCTGTTCCAGATAAGTCTCCGCATTCTGGCGAATCTCCGCTTCGGTCAGCACCGGCCGGGTGGATGAACGTCCGCTCGGATCCCCGATCGTGGTCGTGAAGTCTCCAATGATCAGGATCGCCTGATGCCCAAGATCCTGAAACTGGCGCAACTTGTTGAAAACCACCAGATGACCGAAGGTCAGATCCGGCCGCGTGGGGTCCACACCCAGCTTCACGCGCAGCGGACGGTTCTCGCTCAGCTTGCCCAGGAGGTCCTCCTCACTGATCAGCGTGTCAATGTTGCGCTTGAGGAGGGCTAGTTGTTGCTTCGGTTCCATTTCAGCATGCCGGTATGGCGCAAAGCATCCGGTGGATCAATCCGATTCTTCGGAGGTTCAACCGCCCGGGGTCTCCCGGACACCGGACCACATAGCCTACCCGTCCGCATCCAATCGCAGGATGGATGATCCAAAGCGCCCCATCATTAATGATCCGGGGCAATCCCGGACAATCTCACCCTTGACATTCCCTGCCATCCCTTCGGAAATAGAGTTTTAGCCAGATTGCTTGATCCAGTATCGATTCTCCATCATGAGCACAACCGAACCGTCCACGTCCCAACCAACTGATCCGCAGGAGGACAACTCCCACGATCTCTACGCAGTGCGCATGGAGAAGCTCTCCAAACTGATCGAAGCCGGCTCCAATCCATTCTTCGCCAACTGCGAACAATCCCACACTTCTGCTCAGATTCCTGCCCTCTTTGACGAAAGCACTGAATCTGGACCCGAAGTCTCCGTGGCCGGGCGTATCGTCGTATTCCGGCTCATGGGGAAGGCCACCTTCATCAAGCTCCTTGACCGCGATGGCCGGATTCAATGCTACGTCAGGCAGGATGAAATCGGAGAAGAAGCCTACAGCGCCTTCAAGCGATTCGATCTGGGAGACTTTGTCGGAGTAAGTGGGCCACTATTCAAAACCAAGGCCGGAGAAATCACAGTTCGGGCCAAGAGCATCACCCTTGTCTCCAAGTCCATGAGGCCGCTACCCGAAAAGTGGCATGGACTCGCCGATGAGGACCAGATCTACCGCCAACGTTACCTTGACCTCATCGTCAACGACCGTTCACGTTCGATCCTTCAATCGCGCAGCAGGATTGTCCGCGAGATCCGCGAACACTTCTGGTCGCGTGAATTCCTCGAGGTCGAAACCCCGGTGTTCCAAACCGTTGCAGGTGGTGCGGCCGCACGGCCATTCCTCACCCGCTCGAACGCCCTCAACTGCGATTTCTCACTCAGAATTGCCCTCGAATTGCCACTCAAAAGATTGCTGGTCGGGGGATTTGATCGCGTATTTGAAATCGGGAAGGTTTTCCGCAATGAAGGAATATCCAGACGTCACAGTCCGGAGTTCACCATGCTTGAAGTCTATCAGGCCTATTCGGACTACCGGGGGATGATGGATCTTTTTCGCAGCATGATCCATCGCATTTGCGAGAACCTTCTCGGGACTTACGACATTCAACGTCCGGACGGCGATATGATTCATTTGAGCGGTGCATGGACAGAAGCCCGCTACAAAGACCTCATTCTCGATAAAACCCAGGACCCCGACTGGTTCTCGCGCTCGCGCGAAGAAAAGTTCAAACGGGCAACGGCTCTGGGAATTGAAGTCGACCCGGCCTCGGAGGATTTCGAGATAACCAACGATGTTTTTGGCAAACTGATTGAGCCAACCCTCATTCAGCCGACCTTTGTGACCCACCTTCCCAAGGAACTGGTGCCACTGGCCAAACTTTCACCGAATGACCCCTCCACCGTAGAAGTCTTTGAACTTTGCATCAATGGACAGGAAATCGCTCCAGCGTATTCGGAGCAAAACGATCCCATTGCCCAGCGTGAAGCTTTCGAAAAACAGGCAGGAGGAGAGATCCAAAAGATTGATCACGACTTCCTGACAGCACTCGAACACGGCATGCCTCCAGCGGGGGGCATGGGCGTGGGAATCGACCGCCTCGTCATGATGCTCATGGGCACGCAAAACCTGCGCGACACCATCCTGTTCCCGACACTCAAACCGCGGGCTTCGGGCGACCTCTGAGTCATCGAGGGTAATCCGTCTCCGACCTATCATACCCTTTGCGGCCCAATGGCACAAGGGAGTTCCCAGTTGCACCCTTCTCCTATTAAAACGATACAAAAACAACCACTATGAAAATCCTCCCTGAAATCGTCCAAACCGCATGGAGCAACCGTGAAGGTCCGATTGTTCTCTCAACTGTTAACGCATCCGGAATCCCCAACGCCATTTACGCATCCTGCGTGCAATTGTATGACGCCAGCCACCTCATCGTTGCCGACAACTACTTCTCCAAAACCCGGTCCAACCTATTGGAAACTGCAAAAGGCTCTGTCCTGTTTCTCACAAAGGAAGGGAAATCGTTCCAGATCAAAGGCCACATTGAATATCACAAGGAAGGTCCATTCTACACCAACATGAAAGAATGGAACCCGGCCAAACACCCGGGTCACGCAGCTGCAGTATTGTGTGTCGAAGAAGCGTATTCCGGCTCCGAGAAACTGCTCTGATTCAGCCAAATCCGCTTCCACCCGCACCCAGGTTGTTTCGGGGTCGACTGCTTGCTATCTGAACGAACTCCGTTTTTTTTCCCACATCTGAAGACAACTATGGACGCCTCATCCATTTCAATCACCTCGCTTGCCCGGATTCCAGATCTCATACGAACCAGGCATCCGCTGGTTCATTGCCTGACGAACGACGTGGTGAAGAATTTCACCGCAAACGCGCTTCTTTCGGTTCAAGCGGCTCCGGCGATGGTCGAGCACCCCGCTGAGGCCGGTGAGTTTGCTGCGATCGCCGATGCCCTGCTGACAAATGTGGGCACATTGGTGGAGGAACAGATTCACGCGATCCGCGCAGCTGTTGAGACCGCAAACCGGAATTTGAAGCCATGGGTTCTGGACCCTGTCGCTGCAGGCGCCATATCCCTGCGAACCGGTTTCGCCCGGGAGCTCTCGATGATGAAACCGGCGATCATTCGTGGAAATGCGTCTGAGATCATGGCACTTGCCGGAGTTACGGCAAAAGGGCGTGGCGTGGATAGCGGAAACGCTTCGTCAGAAGCAGTGGATGCAGCCAGCAAACTCGCAAAGTCCGCTTCCTGCGTCGTGATGGTCACTGGAGAAGTTGACTATATCACAGATGGAAAAGCTTTGCGTCAGTGCCTGAACGGCGACCCGCTTCTGACCCGCGTAACGGGTGTTGGCTGTGCACAAGGTGCACTTGCAGCTGCTTGTCTTGCCGTTTGTGAATCCCCGTTGGAAGCCGCTCTGGCTTCCGCCATCATCATGGGTATCGCGGGAGAGATGGCAGCTGAGATCAACCAGCGTCCGGGGTCATTCCAAATCGCGTTGCTGGATGCCCTCGACTCTCTGGACGCGGATCTCATCATGAAAAGAGGCCGAATCCTCTGATTCCGACACCCACATGAGCGCCCCTGACTATACGCTCTATCTGGTTACAGATGACCCCAAGGCCTATTCCTCCTCCATTTTTGATGGGGTGGAAGCCGCGATACATGGGGGAGCAACTATGGTACAGTACCGTGCAAGCGGGGGATCAGGACGATATCAGTATGAAACCGCACTGCGGCTCAAGGAACGGCTGAGCCAGCTCGGTATTCCCCTTATCGTAAACGATCGCTTGGACTTGGCTCTCGCCGTTGACGCAGACGGACTCCATGTCGGGCAAAACGATCTCCCGGTCCAGGTAGCCCGTCGCCTGCTTGGCAAACAACGCATTCTCGGACTCTCAATAACCGATCCGCGTCAGCTGGAATCCGTCGACTATTCAATTGTGGATTATTTGGGAGCGGGTCCGGTTTTCGCAACTGCGACTAAAACAGACGCGGCACCTGCTATGGGACTCGACACCCTTTCCAAGATAACACGTCAATCGAAAGTGCCTGTTGTCGCCATTGGAGGGATCAACCTATCCAACGCGAAATCCGTCTTTGATGCAGGAGTCCACGGCTTGGCCGTGGTTTCAGCCCTTTCCCGCTCTCAAGATCCACAAACCACAGCTCGCAGATTCAGATTGGCGACATCATCATAGATTGCATCCGACTGAAGCCCACATTCAGCCCTATTCGGGCCTGCTCCGCTGATCGGATTACCGGCTTTCAACCGGTGATCCAGCATAACCGGATCACCCGTTGGATGAAAAGCGGCAGATTCCGGCTAACTCACTCTGTGGAGGCTTCATCCGACTGAATGTGCCGGCGCACTTTATCGGCCAGGGAAGCAATAGCGTCGTCCAAAGCCATACGGACTGCGTCATCGTTCACATTCAGCGATTTCCCGGATGAGGAAAGCGTTGTTTTGCTGCCGTCGCCACCAAGCAAGGATACCGAAATCCGACAGCCCCATTGTTCAGCATCATCTCCGGAAGCGCCATTACCGCCATTTCTGAAAATCTCACACCTGTCCAGCTCAAGACGGAACGGGGCATCGCCAGCTCCAGTAAAGACGCGACCGAACTCAGACCCTGTCGCCACTGCCAAGGGCTTCTCCAATTCAGGAACCGTCACTTCACTCTTCAAATCAGCTAAATCAGCACTCAGCACCACCTCCGGAATTGGAACCTGATCGGTCAGGGGATCCTTCTCCTCAGTAGCAAGAAGAGGAACGGCATTGAGAATGCCGAACACCGCCAGAATTGAGGAAATCCGAATCGTCATGTTGTATTTCATATAAAGCACCTAAGCTATGAAGCAATCCAGCGCTGTCAATGGATGGACAACGAATCCATTCCGCCCATAATGGACATGGAGCACAACGCATCCTCCTGTTCCTGATGCTGAGGAATAGACCGGATTTTGTCTATTCCTCGCAGAAACAAATCAGGGAATCCCATTACCAGAGGGGAATGCCATACCAGGCAATCCCCTCCAGACGCAATTCATGTTCCGGAATATTCTCCAGAATCCAGTCCTTCTCGTTCTCGAAAATGGTGTAGAAATGTGAGCGTGTCCGCTCCGAGTAGAAACGATAGACCGGCTTTGTTCCCTCAACCTGCGTTTCGAACGCATAAAACGCCACTTCTCCGAAGTAGTAACCCGGATCAGCAACACAGGCATCAATTTCGGCATCATTGAGCGTGTAGAACTGGCCAAACGAATCCAAATTGAGAAAACGCCGCACCGGCTTCGCCCCCGCTTCAGGTCCAGTCAAGACCTGATGGTTGAGTCCATCATAATCCCGGTATTCCAGCGAGGAGTAGAACTCATGGTTGAGCATCGCGAGAAACGACACTCCGCTGTCCGGCAAGTTACCCAGGGATGATCCATCCTCCGCATAGGGAATTTTGAAGCGGAACAACGGGCTGCCCTGACGACGATACAGGATCCCGGTGTTATACCGGACAACGGCGGTCACGCCCCGTCCCTGCCGCGTCAAACTGCGATTGTGGGCCGTATAGAAACCTCCGTCTCGCGTCACAAAGGAATAGTCGGCCAGCGCACCGTGATCCGCCTGAGCACCGACTCTGGCAACAACCGAAAGGACATCATCCGCTACAAAAAGGGGTTCATAGCCCACCTCATCGCCGATCAACCACAACTGGTTGTCATTGGAAATCATGAGGCAATGGGAGATACCGACACTTGCCGCCTTCATCCCTTCGGCGAGCTTGCCCATACTCAGTTTACCGGAACGCACGGGGCTGATACCCACCCGATTGAGCCAGGATGATCCCACCGCCCAAAGGCTGTCATCCATAAGGATAACCATGCTGGTCTCAAGCCCGGCGGAAACCGATTTAACCCCGGACAACAGCTTGACCGGTTGGAAACAGTATTGGGGAGCCTCCTCATACAAAGGGCTTCCCTGTTCAGCCCCCGTGTTGTTCCCTTTCAAAAAGAGCTCTCCTCCAGTCGTCACAAACAACACATGATCCAGCGCCACTGAGACCGTGGAAACAGCCTTCGCGAGCAACTCGGGTTCGGTTTCCTCCAACCACACCCGCCCGGCCCAATTATCGGTTGTCCAGGATATCGGCATGGCCCACAGCTTCTTGTCTTGCGTCACATAGTAGATGGCGACCGGATGCGCACACGCATCCACGACGCCTTCCGCAATATGCTCCGAATGGAGGTCATCCTCCTGATCCCACCAAAACGCGTAGAGATCTCCGTTATCCGTCAGCGACAAAGCAACACTCGCCAAAGAATCGCACGGGCGCCCGGGCAGATCCCCAATGTAAGAGCGTTCAATCGGCAAATCATCGATTTGCCAAATGAAGCCCGATCCGCACCCAACACCGGGAACCAGTGATCCTTGCAGACCCAAAACCATCAGCGGACTCATCAACCAAAGCATCGGCCGGAGTATCTTTGAGGCCTGGTCCCAACGCGACACCAACCGATTATGACGAATGGTCGGCGCACAAAACGAACGCCACAGAGTGGATATCATGTTTTTCATAGACTGTAAGAGATGGAAGGTATACCGGAGGGGTGGTTGAAATGAGGACAAGGTTCAACAACGTCGAACCCTCACCACCGTTTTCGAGAATGGATACCCTCAACCTTCTTCGCAAGCCTAATGGAATCACGCCCCGGGGGCAGACATTCATACAATAGCACAGAACCGGCCGAAAAGGCTTTCCGGACACAAAGAAGCGGGCTCCGTTTGGATGCCCGCTTCCAATGGAAAACCCAAACCCGGAATCAGAAGCCCTTCCGATCCAATCCGAATTGGGCCAAAAAGGGTCGGTTTGCATCCACCAGTGCGCAGCGCTGCTGCACACTGCCATGGGCGTGGTACAGATCCTCCGGGGTATTTCGCGCGTAATCCAAAAGCTTCTCCACCGTGGTCGTCGCCACATGCAGCCGGGTATCGCTGGAGGCATAATAGATGAAAACCGATCCATCCGCCTTTGCCACTACTCCATTTGAGAAAAGCACGTTGGAGACATCGCCCACCCGCTCTTCCTCAAAGGGCGCCAGAATGTAACCACCCGGCCGATGGATCACCTTTCCCGGGTTGTCCTTGTCGCAAAGCATACAGTACAACACATAACGCAGCCCCGCAGCCGTATTGCGCACACCATGGGCGATGTGCATCCATCCGCCAAGGGTCTCGAAAGGAGCCGCCCCGGACCCCATCTTTGCCTCCTTGATGGTGTGGTAAATGCGCTCGTCCAACACCTCCTGCTTCCCGACCACACACGGATTCATCGAATCGGAAAGACCCCATCCGGTATGCCCTTCCGTTCCGGCATCGATGAAAAACTCCATTGGTCGGGTATAGAGCATGTATTTGCCGTTCACAAACTTCGGGTGCAGCGCCACATTGCGTTGCTGCGCATTCGGGTGCTTGAGATTCGGCAAGCGTTCCCATGTGTCCAGATCCCTGGTGCGAACAATTCCACAATCCGCCACCGCCGAAATTGTGTCCCCCGGCTTCGCCTGAGGGTCGTGACTCTCGACGCAGAAAAGACCGTAGATCCAGCCATCTTCATGACGGGTCAAGCGCATATCGTAGAGATTGGTCTCGTCACCAACACGATCGAACACCACCGGCTTCTCACGGAAACGGAACTGATCCACTCCGTTCGGAGAGTCCGCAATCGCAAAAAAAGATTTCCGGTCCACTCCTTCGACACGCACGCACACCGAAATGGAGCCATCCTCATTCTCAATCGCTCCCGCATTGAAGGCTGCATTCACCCCGATCCGCTCGATCAGGTGAGGATTGCGGGTTTCGGAAAAATCATAGCGCCAGGTCAGCGGCACATGATCCGCCGTTACCACCGGATAGGTCCACCGCTCGAAAAGACCATTGTACCAACGCCGGTCTGGCGTGTTGGGACGATTCAGGAGTTCGTCGTGACGCCGCACCAGTTGCTTCACTTGATGCTCAAAGAGGGATTCCATGGTGTAAGGGATATGTTGTTATTGTTTAGTTTGTTTATATCTCTTTGTTATTCACCATCCCCGGAGAAACCGCAAGCGGAAACTTCTGTAAGGATTCAGAAGGCACAACTGGAATTCGCAAAGCTGTTGCATTCGCTTCTCAAATCCGTTTTTCTCTATCACAAACCGGAGCAGTTTCCGTATCATTCTGCCCCGGGGACGGCATCCCTTCAAAAACCTCCTAGCAAATGGACAAACAAAAGGCATGGATCGGAGTTGATCTCGACGGCACATTGGCTCACTACACCCGATTCCGCGGATATGATCATATTGGGAAGCCCATTCCCATCATGCTCTATCGGGTTCGAAAATGGATTGAGAAGGGACACCGGGTCAAAATCGTTACCGCACGCGCTTCGCACCCGGATGGGACGGCACCGGTTCAAGCGTGGCTGAAAAAATACGGACTCGGAGAACTCGAAGTGACCAACGCCAAGGATTTTGATATGATCGAACTATGGGATGACCGTGCGGTGAAAGTCATGGCCAATACGGGAAATCCGATCATTTACCCCTCCGTTCTCGGATTGCCGCAGGCTCCGCTTGTGGAATTTGACGAAGTCTATCTAAACAAATCGAGCTCCGATCGCACACCAGCGTATGTTCGAGGTGAAAGACTAACGCCTCAAAAACGACCACCGTGGATCATCAGGATGATGAAAAAGTGGCTGGCTTCCCGCAAAAAGGACTGAGCCCGATCCACATGCTTCATCCGCATTCTCCGGATTCCGGTCAGCACAACTCATGCGGTTCACAGAGAATGCCCTACTGACTATCACTCAGAAATGCGGTCCATCGATTCGATTGAACAACTGCGGGAAATAAGTTGCCCTCTCCACATTGCCATTGGCATGTTTGACGGCGTACACATTGGACATCAAGCCGTTATCCGGGCATGCCGAACCACGGCCCATGAGTCTCAGGGATGTGCCGCTGTGCTCACGTTCTGGCCGCATCCCAGCAAGCTGATCCGGCCCGACAATCCGACACCCCAAATTCTCACGCCCGCAGCCAAACGCTGGACAATCGCCAGGATCGGCATGGATTTGCTCATCACGCTTCCGTTTGATCAAGGGTTTTCCAACATTCCTGCCGAAGGATTCATTCCCCTCCTCAAATCCAAAAGCCCTACGCTACGATCGCTTTTTGTAGGCGAACAGTTTCGATTTGGGAAAGGACGGGAGGGCGACGTATCCGATCTTCAGCGAATGGCTGTCCATGAAGGGATCCACGTATTCAGTATGCAACAATGCCGCTATGACGGAGAATCCATCAGCAGCACGAGGATCCGCAACATTCTGGCAGCGGGTAAATTCAATGATCTGCGGATCTTGCTCGGGCATCCCTATACCGCAGTCGGAAATCTGATCCGTGGGCGCGGAATTGGGCGTCAACTCGGGTTTCCCACCCTCAATATTGACTGGCAACCCGAATTGCAACCGCCTCACGGGGTCTATGCGATCCGGCTTCTCTGCGAAAAGACCAAGGCTCCGCTCGATGGAGTTGCCAACTACGGACTCAGACCGACCTTCGGAGCAGGATCCAGCCCAGTCCTCGAGGTTTTCCTATTCGATGATCCGACGTCCATTGGTCCCTTGGATGAGGGCAAAGAATTAGCGGTGGAAATGCTTCATTTCATCCGGCCGGAAGTACGTTTCGAAAACACCGATGCGCTCACCCGCCAAATCAGAATCGATGTGGAACATGCCAAACGCATTATCCCAACACTGTAAACCCTCCCCAAAAATGAAGACTCCCCTCCAATCGCTTCTGATCCTTGGATGCGGGTATTTGGGAATCCGGCTTGCAAGACAAGCCATCTCCAACGGGTGGCACGTCGGAGCCCTCACCCACAATCCGCGCACCGGAGAACAACTGGTATCCACAGGACTCCAAACCACTATCGTCGCGGAGTTGAACACGGATTCCTGGCATGCCAGCCTAAGCCCTGCGGACTGGAGCGTGGTCGTCAACTGCGTCGGGTCCGGAAGCGGAACCATCGAAGGATACCGCTCCTCCTACGTGGATGGGATGCGATCCATCATGGAATGGAAAACCCGGGACTCCTCCGCATCGAAGTTCATTTACACTTCCAGCGCATCCGTCTACGGGGACTTCAAGGGCGCATGGATCGATGAAGCCGTGTCAACCCTTCCAGCCTCACCGCAAGGCGACATCATTCTGGAAAGCGAGCGTATGATCACAGCATCGTCCAACCCCTTTCAGAACTGGTTTATCCTGCGCCTTGGAGGACTTTATGGCCCGGAAAGAGACGCGTTCCTGAGAAACCGGATTCCGGACCCAAACGCCCGATCCGACCCTCACCTGAACCTCATCCATGTCGACGATGCGGTTGCCGCTATTCTTAGGCTGGCTGAACATCAGACGATAATCCAATCCGGTATCTACAATCTTACCGACAATCACCCCACCCCCCGCTCGCTTATCGACCAATGGGCGCTTTCACGGATCAGGGAAGACTATCCCGTTCAGCCAAACGAACTCCGTGCCAACCAGTCAAAACGCAGATCCTCTCAACGGCCCGACCGCAGGATTTCCTCATCCGCTTTCATGAAGGCGACCGGGTGGGAACCCCTCCGCCTTCCACCTTTTGCGACGGCTTCGCGCGATTAACTTGGCCGATCACAAACCGCAGAAACCCCACTATTGCTTAGGCTATTACGGAAAAGCGTGGATCGCTCATCCCCGTAAACACCACGGTGTCTTTCCAGGCGGCGATTCGCGATCACCCACCAGAAAAGACACCGTAAGATTCAATACATCATCCCAACTCGCACGAATGCGGTTGGACCAGTCCATTTACTCAGCCGAAAAACGGTATTCCGTTGTGGTCTTGTAGACTTCACCCGGACGCAGGATGGTGGACGGGAAAGCCGGTTGATTCGGCG
>JAFGAQ010000145.1 GCA_016933595.1 Opitutales bacterium
CCGGGGATGGATGGGATTTTTTCTGGGTTGCATCCGCTATTGGGATCCTGAATACCTTCGGGATGAGTGATGAGAAACCAATTGTGATTCTCTGGGACATCGACGGGACACTGGTTACAGTGGACGGCGCCGGGGAAAAGGCACTTGTGATGGCCATGCGCTCCGCATTCGGGATCGATACGGACTTGTCCGGAATCGACTACTCCGGCCGGACGGACCGGCGGATAGCGGAATTGCTGCATACCAGTGCGGGGATTCCCCTCACCCCTGAGAGCGTTCAGCATTTTCTGGCGCACTACATTGAACACCTTGAGGCAGAAGTGCCTCCATCCGCAATGGGGCTGCTCCCCGGTGTCCCGGAGACAATGGAATGGATCCGGAACACCATTGGAGTGGAACAGGGACTGCTTACGGGGAACCTGAGGAGTGGCGCAAAAATCAAGCTCTCAAAATTCCACATTTGGGAGGATTTTCCGTTTGGGGCTTTTTCGGATTTCAGTGTGGAACGCAATGAATTGGGGCCTTATGCGCTTGCGGAAGCTGAACGATACCTCGAAACCAATTTGGACCCTAGCCAGCTGATTGTGGTGGGAGACACGCCTCACGATGTCGTGTGCGGGAAGGTTTTTGGAGCTCTCACCATGGCTGTGGCCACGGGCAAATACTCCATGGATCAACTTGCCCTTTCGAATCCCGATTTCCTGGTGGAGGCCGTGAGCCCGCATATCATGCGTCACGCGGTGCGGCATGCACTGGATCGACTGTCCGTGAACGCGGACTGAACCACACGATCAGAGCGAGCTCGGATCGAGAATCAGTCTCCATTGTGGATCATCGGGAGTTCCCCATACGCGGACTTCAAACACATGGCTGATCGGAACCAGAACAAGCGCAATTTGTGAAATCAATGGGATGTTGAGTTCCTGCAAGGGATAAGATTTCAGGCGAAAGTCCATTTCGTTGGACAGGCGATCCCAATGCCCTCGGGCTTCGACCCGGCTGCTGGGTCCTGTCATCCTGAGGGAACTGAAGTTGAGGCGGTCCTTCTCATAGCTGAAGGCTCCAGTCGCTTCGTTGAGTGTGAACGAGCCGATTCCGAGCTGAAGCGCATCCAGGATGCGGGAAAAGACACCAAAGACATGGACGCGGGTGATCAGGGGATCAATCAGCACAAATTCTCCCTCAGCCGTGAAGCTTTCGGGCACACCCAGGATGCCCTCCCCCCACGCAGTCAGGCTCAATTCGTTTCGCGTATCCGGTTCAATCGCATCAACGGCGTCCGCATCCGGAACCAATCCCATTTCCTGACCCAATCCGGAAAGGCCATCCCTCGCGAGTCGGGTGTCAATTCCCGTGAGCACCCCATCAAACCGGATCGGATTCCGACCATCCGCTGCATCCATGACGAGACAACTTCCTTCTGCGAGGCCCCCTGCGAAATCGAACCGGATCGGGTCGAGGATGAGAGAGTCCGCATTCCGA
>JAFGAQ010000146.1 GCA_016933595.1 Opitutales bacterium
CATGCGGTGGGCTACAAGGCGCTCAACTTCCGCATGGCATTGGTTCCCATTACCAGCTTCGCATCGCAGATGCTTCCATTCGTGATCTTAGGCGGATTTTTACTCGGTATTATGGGCCTGATCAAACTGGGCATCCTCATCTATCTGATCCTCACGGTTTTCCAACTGGTCACGCTTCCGGTGGAGTTCGACGCAAGTGCGCGGGCCAAGCGTGAGCTGGCCGGACTTGGGATCATCACTCAGGATGAAATGCCGGGAGTGGTGATTACCCTCAATGCGGCAGCGTGGACGTATGTTGCGGCTTTCGTGGCGTCGCTCGGCAACCTTCTGTATCTGCTCGCAATCTCCAGAGACGAATGAGAATGCATGGATCCATTGGTGATCCCGGCTGACCAGTGAATACTGGTCGATAGGGATGAATCCGGTTTCGCTCAATCCGGTCTTTCATCAGGATCAGGGAATAATCCACAGCGTGAGACCTTGGTTTGAAAGCATCAGCGGGTGGTCCGGTTATCCAGGACCGCCCGTTGATGTTTCAGGGAAGGGGATAGGCCGTTATTGGGCTTATTCTGCGGGATGCGTTGATGGGGGATTCGGGTCCCAGCCGCCGCCAAGGGCGCGAAAGAGATCGACGGTGGCAGTCAGGCGGTTGAGCTTCGCGGTAACGAGCGCAAGCTCGGCGGCGAAATGTCCCCGTTGGGCATCGAGCAATTCGATCGGATCGGAATAGCCGCTTTCGTCACGACTGACGGAGATGTCCAGATAACGTTTCCACGCCTGTTCCTGCTTGGCGCGCGATTGCACCGATTCATTCGAGAAACTGACCCGCGTGACAGAATCCTTGAGTTCCCGGAAAGCCTGGCGAACGATGGAGCGGTAGTTCCATTCCGCCATTTCGAGTTGGGCCTCAGCGGAGCGGACGCGATTGCGGGTCTTGCCGAAATCGTAGATGGGTCCGGCCAGGTTGCCAGCGAGTGTCCACGTTCTGGATGCTTCCGTGAACAATCCGTCGGTTTCGCTATCCGCAGTGCCGAGAATGGCCGAGATCGACAAACTGGGCCAACGCTGAGCCCGTGCGATGCCCACACGTGCGTTCGCCGCTTCGAGGCGGGAGCTCGCCGCGAGGATGTCGGGCCTGCGTTCGAGGATGGACGCCGGCAAGTAGTTCCAGTGGGCTTGTGGTGGTTCGGGCAGGTTGGTTGGGATGCCGTCGATGGGAGCCGATTGCCAAATCGAAGCGGGATCCGCTCCCGTGAGGACGCGAAGGGCCGTCTGGAGCTGTTCGACCGCCTGCTTGATGTCGGGCAGCGTGGCTTCGGTGCTCGCGAGGTCCGCAAGCGCCTGTTGACGTTCGGCATCGCTGCCGTATCCCGCCTCAAAACGCTTTTCACGGATCCGGACCGTGTGCCGACGGGTCTCAATCGCTTTCTCCGTGAGGTTCAATTGCTCACGGGTTGCCACCAGATTGAAATACAAACTGACGGTTTCAGCGGCAAGGGTGGAGCGGGTGCCGTGGAGCGCGAACTCCGATGCCGCAAGCTCGGCGCGCGCAGCACGGCTGGCATTGGCGACTTTTCCGAAGAGATCGATCTCATAGGAGAGGAGCGCGTTGATTTGGAAGGCGTTTGCCGGGTCGGTTTGGCCGGGGGCCAATTGAAATGCCGGAGACTCCTTACGCGCCGCCTGGGCGTTGGCGGTCAAGGCCGGCCAACGGTCGGCATCCGCCATTCCGAGGGCCGCCCGTGCCTGCTGGACGGCCGCAAGTGATTGCATCACGCCAGGGTGCAGGGCGAGCGCATCGTCCACCAGCCGGTTGAGAGTAGGATCGTTGAAGCGCAGCCACCATTGGTCGAGTGCGGCATTATCGACAACGCTGGCTTCCGAAACCGAGCCCAACGCTGCCGGAAGGTTTTCGTCCGGAGTTTTCATGTCCGGAGCGAGGTTGCATCCGGTGAACAGCAGGGTTGCGGTTGCAAACGTGACGCAAAGAGGAATCGATCGCTTATGCATTTTTTTCCGGTTTTTCATGGCTTCCGAGAATATCGTGCTCGTGACTACCGATGCGGTCAATGACACGGTAGAACATCGGCACGAAGAACGTGGCGATAAAGGTTGCTGCGAGCATACCGCCGACCACTCCGGTGCCGATGGATTGGCGGCTGGCCGCACCTGCCCCGGTGCTCAGCGCAAGTGGGAGACATCCGAGAATGAAGGCCATGGAGGTCATCACGATCGGGCGGAAACGCAGACGGGCGGCCTCGATGGCGGCATCCCGACGATTGAGTCCGGTCTTGCGCAACTGCACAGCAAACTCGACGATCAGGATCGCGTTCTTGGCTGCAAGTCCGGTGAGCACGAGAAGGCTGATCTGGAAGTAGATGTTGTTTTCCATACCGCGCAGGAGCACCATCAGGATGGCGCCGAAGGCCGCAAAGGGAATGGCGGTGATGACCGAGAAGGGGAGTGTCCATCTCTCATACTGGGCGGCCAGAATGAGGAACACCATGACGATCCCGAAAATGAAGACGATGACCGCCGTGTTTCCGGCTGCCCGCTCCTGATAAGCGGAACCCGTCCACGATACCTGATACTCGTCCGGGAGGGATTCTTTGACAAGTTGTTCGACGACATCAAGCGCCTGTCCGGAGCTGTATCCGGGAGCGGGTTGCCCCGAGAATGGAACCGAATTGAACAGGTTGAACCGCTGGAGCACATCGGCGCCCACTGTCCGTTTGATGTCGAACAGGGTATAGAGCGACACGAGATCACCGGCGTCGTTTTTCACGAACACGTTGAGCAAATCCTCGGGAGTATCGCGGTATGAACCCTCCGCCTGGATATTCACCTGATAGTTGCGCCCATAGAGGGTGAAGTCGTTGACGTATTGCTGGCCGAAGGTGCTGGCAAGCGCAGTGTAAACATCGTTCACCTTGACTCCCATGGAGCGTGCCTTCTCGCGGTTCAGTTCGATGCTATAGATGGGGGTGGATGCGCTGAAGGAGGTGCGCACTCCAGAGATCTCGGGGCGCTTGGCGGCAGCGGCGAGAAACTTGTTGGCGGCAGCTTCGAGTTCAGTTGGTGATGCGCCAGTCCGGCTTTGAATGAACCCTTCAAATCCACCCTTGAGGCTCAGGCCCGTGATGGCCGGTGGATTCATCGCGAAGATCATGGCGTTGGGGAACCCCATCATGGCCATTCCGGTGAGTTCACGTGCCACATTGGGTGCGTAAAGTTTTTCGGATTTTCGCTCATCCCAGTCCTTGAGGGGAATAAACGCCACGCCGGCAGACGAGCGCATGGAAAAGGTCTCGATGTCGATCCCCGCCAGGCTGATGATGTCCGATACGGCGGGATGTTTCATCACCATGTTCGCAAAGGGTTCGGTGACTTCCTTGGTCCTGTTCAGCGAGGATCCGGGCATGAGGGCCTGGATCGAAATCAGGTATCCCTGGTCTTCCTCGGGAAGCAGGGAGGTGGGGACTCGTGTCCAGAGGTAGGCGGTCAGCGCAATGATGCCAAAGAATACACCGAATCCCAACAGGCTGTGCTTGTAGAACAGGCGCGCGCCTTTGAGATACCATTTTGTCAGTCCTTCGAACCACTTGTTGAACATTCTCAGGGGGAGGATCGGTGCCTTGTGGTGGGCTGCGTCTTTCAGCATGATTGCGCACAGGGCCGGTGTAAGGGTAAGTGCGACAAAGCCCGAAATCACCACTGAAATTGCGATCGTGATCGCGAACTGCTGATACATGACCCCGGAAAGCCCTTCGATGAAGGCAACCGGAACGAAAACCGCGCACAGCACCAGCACGATGGCAACGACCGGAGAGGTCACTTCCTTCATGGACTCGATGGCCGCTTCCTTCGAGCTGATTTTTCTCTCCCGCATGATGCGCTCGGTGTTTTCGAGCACCACGATCGCATCGTCCACCACGATCCCGATGGCCAGAATCAGTCCGAAAAGGGTCATCATGTTGATGGTGAACCCGAGCATGGCCATTCCGGCGAAGGTTCCGATGATCGAGATCGGAACCGCAATCATGGGAATGATGGTCGCGCGGACGCTTCCGAGGAAGATGAAGACCACGCACAGTACCAGGATAAGGGCTTCCACGAAGGTGTGAACCACTTCGCTGATCGCCACTTCCACGAATCGGGCGGTGTCAAAGGGAATCTTGAAGGCGATCCCTGCTGGAAGGTTTTTCTCCAGACGCGCGATGGTCGCGCGGATCGCCTTGGCGGTCTCAACCGCGTTTGCACCCGGCTGCATGAAGACTGCCATGTTGGCAGATGGCATCCCGTTCATGGTTCCGGACATCCCGTAGCCTTGTGCTCCCAGTTCGACGCGGGCCACGTCCGAAATCCTCAGGATGGCCCCTTTGTCATCGCTGCGGATGATGATGTCGCCAAATTCCTTAGGGCTGACAAGTCGTCCTTTGGTGCGGATGTTGTAGGTGAAGGCGTGCTTTCCCAGCGAAGGCTCGGATGCAATCGTGCCGGTAGCGAATTGGGCGTTTTGTTCGCGGATGGCTGCAGCGATGTCCGCTGTGTTCAATTCGAACTCAGCGAGTTTGTCCGGATCGAACCACACGCGGATGGAGTAGTCGGAGTTCCCGAATATCATCGCATCCCCAACCCCCGGGGTGCGCTTCATCTCGTCGATGACATTCAGGATGCCGTAGTTCGCGAGAAAGGTCGTGTCGTATTGGCTGCCCGGCGAGTAAATGGCCGTCATGCAAAGAATGGAAGACGAACGTTTGGTGACGGATACTCCGAGGTTGCGGACTTCCTGCGGCAGTTTTGCCAACGCGGTCTGGACACGGTTGTTCACATTGATGGTGTTCTGGTCCGGATCGGAGCCCACCTCAAATGCGACACTCAGGGTCATGGTCCCGGCGTTGGACGACGTGGATGTCATGTAGAGCATCCCATCCACCCCGTTGATGACTTGCTCCAGCGGTGAGGACACGGCGGAGGCAACCACGTCAGCGGTGGCTCCCGGATATACCGCGCTCACGTTGACTTCAGGTGGCAGAATATCCGGATACTGGGCCACGGGAAGCGTCATCATTGAAATCGTTCCGAAAAGGACGATCACAATGGAAAGAACCGATGCGAACACCGGTCGTTCGATGAAAAATTTCGAAAACATGGTCTGGGAGACTTTCTGGCGGTTGAATTTCCGGGTTCAGTCTTCGATCGGCGCAGATGGTTCTGCTGCTGTTGCCTCGGCTTGCGGCGCTTCATCCGCCTCGGCTTGCGGCGCTTTCGCAGGGGCGGAATATGCATGGGCTTCCGCACCTTTTTCGATCGCTTTCACCTGCATACCGGGGCGCAGCCGGATAAGGGATGTGAAGATCACCCGATCCCCCTCGTTCAAACCGGATTTGATGAGTTGCCCCGACTCCAATACGGGGCCGAGCATGACCGGCCGCGGCTGGATGGTGTTGTTTTCATCGACCACGTAGACCATCGCTCCCATGGCGGTCATCAACACTGCCTGCTCCGGAATTACGGTCATCGGCGGCAGCAAAAGGTTTTCAAAGGATACACGGATGAACTGCCCCGGCAGCAGGACTCCGTCCGGATTTTCGAAGTCAGCCCGCATGCGGACCCCTCCGGTTTTGGGGTCGACTCCGGAATCGACAAACGACAAATCTCCCTTGAGCGGGTAGGGTTGACCGTTGCGAAGCGTGAGGACGAGCGCGCTGTTTTCCTGAACTGCGTTGGTCTTGAGGATGTCGAGCGCGGGATCTCCTTCGGGAATTGAGAAGCGAGTATGCAGCGGGTCCAGTTGCGTGACAGTGGTGAGGATGTTGGATGACGACACCAGACTGCCTTCGTTGAGGGTTTCGAGTGTCGTGACCCCGCGGATAGGCGAGGTAACCCTCGTGTATTCCAAATTCAGTTCGGCTTGTTTGAGCGAAGCCTCAGCTGACATGCGTCCGGCCTGTGCGAACTCGAAGGCGGAGAGGGCGTCATCCCGTTGTTTCTCGCTGACCGCTTCACTGGAAAAAAGGCGCATCACCCGATCCTTCTCGCGCTGAGCCTGTCTTTCCTGTGCGAGGGCGCGTTCACAGTCCGCTTTTGCCCGGTCTACCGCGAGTTCGTAGGGGATGGGATCAATCCGGAAAAGCTCATCACCAGCTTCAACGCAGGCTCCTTCCACGTAGGACCGCGAAATCAGGATGCCCGATACTCTTGGGCGGATCTCCACGCTGCGTGGGCTTTCCACTCGAGCCGGATAACTGTGTTTCCATGGCATGGATTCCAGCGAGACCTGCACAACCTCCACCTCAGGGATCGGCATCGCACGGGTCAGTTCAGCCGAAGCCTTTTTGCTTTTGCATCCGCTGGTCATGACGACACCGGCGATCAGCAGGAGAATGCCTGGAATAAAGTGCTTGCTTTTCATAGATACATTCATGTATGTATTGAAATCTACAAACCACAGCGTTCCCGTGGTCAAGTGGATTCGATGTGATTTTTCATAAATATACACTGTTCTTACCAAAATGATGGCCAGACGAACAAAAGATGAGGCGGATGCCACCCGGGAGAAGATCGTGGATGCCGCGATACGGCTCTTTCTGCGGCAAGGAGTTTCGTCGACCACGCTTGAGGGGATTGCGGCTGAAGCGGGGTTCACCCGGGGAGCAGTGTACCATCATTTTGCGAACAAGCATGCCTTGTTGACCGAGCTGTGGAACATGGTCAAACCGCCGACCGAAGGGATATCCGAGGAATTGGAGGCCTCCTCCCACAGGGGCGGAGATCCCTTGGGAACCATGGAGAAACGGATCGGACATGCCTTGAAACAAGTTTTGTCGGACCCGCGGACAAGTGCGATCCACACGGTTTTCATGCACAACTGCGAGTTTGTGGAAAAAATCAACCCGATGGTCGTCGGTGAGATGCGCCATCTGGTATCGGCCCGCGATCTGATTGCCAAAGGACTCGGCATGGCGAAAGATGCCGGCCAGATTCGCCCTGAACTTGATGTGACCGAATTGGCCTCCGCGCTCATGTGCTACTGCTATGGCTTGCTCGCCATGGTTCTGCGCAACCGGATCATGTCGGATCAGACGATTTCTTGTGACATCGGTCAGGCGTTGAGCTTATTTTTTAGTGGTATCCGTAACCCGAAGGCCCTGCCGTAGGGAACGATTTGGCGCTCCGCTCTCCGTGTCATTTTCCTCCTTTGTGGTGAGGAAACTCTTCTTTTGTGTTCTTGTGGCGATGCCGTATGGCCGAAGCCATTTTGGTGGGCGTAGCTCATTCGACGAAGCTTATGATCAAGACCATCCAGCGACACCGAAACGGTTGAGCGATGTTAATTCATAGAGGTTTTAACATCGCCCCGAGCGGAGTCGAGGGACGTAAGGCTGGAAGAAGAATTTTTGCCACAGAGAACACAGAAAGCACGAGAAAAAGAGTGAAGAGCGGCTCGGTGTGGGCACCTCGCCCTACCTTGAATATCGGGGATTTCAGGTATTGGGAAGCCCGTTCCTGTGAGATTGCCTGTTGTGGGTGGGGATGAGCGTCCCCGCCCATCCGCCATGCGTATGGCCTTCCCGGAAGATTACAAGCCGCCAATACTTGTAGATGGAGTGTTTTGCGGAGGGGGCGGCCTCAGCCATTCGACGAGGCTCATGATCAAGCTTGGCATTGTCAAAAATCCGAATTCTCACGAAATACGGTCGTTGATTTGCTTTTTCGCGACGTCCCAATCTGTGAATCCCACTTCTCCCGACTCAGCAAGGCGGGCTCTTTCATCAAGAATGCGCTCATGCCAAGCAGGTGTAGAATACCCCTTTTCCCGAATTCGAGAGGTCGGACCATATCTCCTCCATGATGCCGATTTTTTCGGCTATGGTCATCTCTTTCAACGGTAATGTGACATTCATGGAATCAAATGTGGTTGGATTCCTGCCAGCGGCAAGATGTGGAATCCGGCATTTGGAAGGACTTCCGGATTCGACTCGGTGATACCTTTGACGTTTCTTGCAAACTTCGAGTTGGGGCGTGAGTAAAACGGGGAGTTCCAAGCGTATTACGTGTGCTCAGTATGGGCGTGAGGTTATCGGGGACAAAAAATATGTCTCGCTGTAGGTAACAGAAAGCCACGGCTGAAGCCGTGGCCTCCGGTGTTCCATTCGCTTTCTGCGGTGGGCAGGAGGCGGTGTCTTTCGGAGGGGGCGGCTTCAGCCGTCCTTTTCTTCGTAACTCACCCCGGCCTTTGGTTGGAATCTCAGGGAGTTCCCGATCTCAGCGCCATCTGGATTCGTCCTCACTGCGGGCCTAAAGCCCGTGCCGGATCGGATCCGCCCTGTACGGACCCGTAGTCAGGGTGGTGTGGGACCCGTGGCTGTTTGAGCAACACCTCAATCCGTCCCCGGGACCGGATGGATAGCATTGAGATCCTGTGATGCTTCTATAAAAACATGAATAATTGGATTGACCCCATTTCTTCACCCGGGGGAGGCTGCAATGCTCAGCGACTCGTCTCGGAGAGTCAAGAACGGAGGCTTCAGTTTGTTCCGGTCGCCGCGAACTGAAGGACGCTTCCCGGATCGGGATCGCTGGCATGGAGCGTGAACTGAATGGTTTGGCCTGCCTGAACCGTCTGATTGCCAATAAGCGTGAGAACAGGTGGTTGGTTGTCTCCCGGAAGAGGAGGTGGCGGCACTCCACCTCCCTGAGTCGAAAACTCAATGGTCGTGACACTATAAGCGGGCATGAGATATCCGATGCTCGTCCCGTCCATCGAATAGTCCGCGACATGCTCTGGATCAGGGTTTCCTGCCTGTAGGCAGAAGACTCTCCAAAGATTGAAAGCGGCGGGAGAATCAGTGAGAGAGAGCGTCA
>JAFGAQ010000147.1 GCA_016933595.1 Opitutales bacterium
AAGCACAGCCCGAAGACTTGCTACATGGCAAGGACCCCGTATTGTATGAAGCTATTCAATGGATTCTCCAACCATGATCCTTTCCACCAACCGATCCATCCTCATTTCATGAAACCAAAGCCAATCACACGGACGCCACCTCCAATCATCGCGCTTGCCTGCGCAACCCTATCCCTGATACTGGCACCCTTAACAGCTGGGGCCAGCATCCATCCTGACGCCCGGGAGGTCATCGATGCCCACATTGATGCAATTGGAGGCAAAAAGCTTTTGGAGTCTTTTCACTATCGTGTGTTGAAGGGAACCATTTCCATGCCGGCCCAAGGAGTGACGCTTTCCATGACCGGTTACATTCAGGCACCCAACCGGATGGCGGTTCACACCGATCTTCCCGGTATGGGAGTATCCTACAATGGATTTGACGGAGCAACCGGATGGGAACAGAACCCGATCACCGGGTTCAGGACGATCGAAGGTGACGAACTGCAACAACTGAAACGCCATTCGAACATTGCCATGGAGCTCCACCTGGAATCACTCTACGAATCCATCGTGCGCATCGAAGATGAGGATGGATTCAAGGTCCTCGAACTCACATCCACCAATGGCAAATCCGAACGCTGGTTCTTTGATGCGAAAACCAACCGGCTGGCCAAAACCGATATGGTCATGGATGCCGGGCCGATGGGATCAATTCCGTTTCAGGTTCTTATCGAGGACTATCGGCCGGTGGACGGCTTGATGATCGCTTTCCGGACGGTCCTGAGAAACCCGGCCTTTGAGGCCATCACCCAATACACGTCCATCACCCATCCGGATACACTGGATCCCGCACTGTTCCAGGCTCCGGATCCATCCAAATCCGAGTGACCCCATCCGGGCTCCCGATAATTCACCGAACGGCACCCTTGCTATCGGCTATGGTCAACTTGCGCTCAATTCAAAGGCTGATTGTTCTAACCGTCCTTTGCCTTCCCTTTGCGGCCACGGTCATCGGGGAATCACTGCGACCCCAAATTGTGGTGGTGATCCCCGAAGGAGCCGGATTCGAAATGATGTCCGCCGCGGAAATGGCGGGATTCACCGATCCAACGCCAGCTTGGGGAGAATCGCTTGGATGGACCCGGCTCGCGCTCACCTCATATCCAGCCGCACGAACCGATCGGGCAACCGGTGAAGAACAAGACATCAATCTCGTCTATAATCCCGTCAGCGCATGGAGCGGAAGCCCGGCCACTCCGCCCCTGTTCATGGCTTCGACTCCCCCATTTGAAGGGTACCAGTGGCTCGCTTCGACTGCACCGGATGCATGCTCGGCAGCTACCGCACTGAGCAGCGGCTTCATCAGCTTCCTGCGTTCCGTCAACTGGGACAACAAACCCCGCGGAGCAGGAACCAAAGCGCCATACGGCACCACACTCCCCGATTGGGCCTCTCTTTCCGGTCTTTCGGTGGGATACATTTCCGATATGCCGATAGGTGATCCCGCCGGAGCGGCTTTGGCTGGCATCAGCAGCCACGCCGCAGAGGATCGCAGCTTCATCATCGACCAATACATCAGCTCCCCAACCCTCAGTGTCCTCGTCACCACCGGACACCCGCAGTACAATGCGATGGGACAGGCCATCCCGACTCCCACTTTCCGCTGCATCTCACAGCAACAATGGAAAGATCTCCGGACCAAAGCCCGCGCCAACGGATGGCAAGTCATCTACGGAGATCAGAATCTAGTCGGGATCAATGCCACCCCATCAGCCGACAATCCCAAGCGTTTCATTATGCTCGAGTATGGGGACACAACAGAAGTCGAGCTCTCCGGAGCCACCCATCAGCAACTCCTCGGAAACCTCGCGGCCAGTTTGAGGTTCCAAACGCGCATGGCTCTGGATTACCTCGACCGCGACCCGGATGGGTTCATGGCCATCATTCACATGGGCCGGATCCCGCATCTCCTCGGGAAAGGTGAAATCGAGCCCGCCCTCCGCGAGACAGCCGCTGCCCACCTGCTGCTCACTGAAATCCAGAGCTGGATGCGCGACCATTCCACCAATGCCGCTCAATCCCTTGTATTCACTCCGCTATACGAGTATGGACTGATCTGGGGATCCGAATCCGCCCGTTTTCCCTTCGCGCAGGCCGTCAATCGCGGAAAAGGGCGTCAACCCGGTATCCGCATCAACCATACCGGGCCAACCAATACCCTCGTGCCCCTGTTGCTTCGCGGCCCGGTCACCCAGCAAGTCAAACCGTTGGTCAATGGCCGTGATCCTGTCTATGGCCCCTACCTGCACACTAGTGGCTTGCACACGGCGATCCAACGCATTTTTGTATCCAATCAGGTCAAGCGCAACACTCCGGACACCCCGGAATTGAGCGACAACCCGACGCCCTGAATCAATTCTGAACCTTACGCAATACCATGATGCATGTTGTCTGTCTGGACCTCGAAGGGGTCCTCATACCGGAAATCTGGAAAGGTGTCGCATCCCTTACCGGGATCGAATCCCTCAACCGCACGACACGGGATGAGCCCGATTACGACAAGCTCATGCACTACCGTCTCGAAATCCTTGATCGCCACCGCATCGGAATGAATGAAATCCGGCAGGTGATCGGGTCCATCCAACCGCTCGAAGGCGCGGTCGCATTCCTTGACTGGCTGCGCGGCCGCACTCAGGTCATCATCCTATCGGACACCTTTTACGAATTCGCCCAGCCGCTTCTCGGCAAGCTTAACCATCCCACCATATTCTGCCACAACCTCGAAATTGATTCCGACGCCAGAATCACCGGATACACTCTCCGGCAGAAAGACCAGAAACGCAAGGCCGTCGAGGCACTCCGATCGCTCAACTACGAAGTAATTTCAGCCGGAGATTCCTACAACGATCTGTCCATGCTCGAAGCATCCAATCACGGGATCCTGTTTCATCCCCCCGAACAAATCGTGCGCGATTTCCCACAGTTTCCCGTTACACTCAGCTACAGCGCACTCGGCAAGGAGCTCGCTGACCGGATCAGTAGCGATCCATATCCGGGTTGATGCGTTCCGCCCACGCTTCAATGCCCCCCTCGAGGTTGCTCACGGAACCAAAGCCGACGCTCCGCAGATAGCGGCTGACTCTGTCGCTGCGAAAACCGTGATGGCACACGACGACCCACCAGGCCTTCCGGTCCAATTCCCGGAATAGGTCAGGCACGTTCCCCATTGGCATCAAGACGCTTCCGGGGATCTGGCAGATCGCGTGTTCGTCCGGTTCGCGCACATCCAACAGTCGCACCTTACCGCTCCGGAACGACTCCCAAGCCATCTCCACCGAAATGGACAATGGAACATTGAGCCCTTCAACCGGCTCCCGACTTTCCGCTACATCCGGCAACAGACAGGGAACTGGATACGATCCAGCTTCAATATGATCAATCCGCGGCCGGATCCCACACAAGGGACAATCCGGATCCTTTGGAATCTTCACACTCCTCACTTTTCCCATGAGCAGGTCCATCACCAACATGCGCCCCTCCACGGGTTCACCCAATCCCGTCAGCAACTTGATCGCCTCCATCGCCTGCAGGCTCCCGATAACCCCTGGCAACGCACCGACCACCCCCGCTTCGTTACAGTCCGGAACAATCCCGGGCCGCGGCGGTTCCGGAAAAAGACACCGATAGCATGGAGCCGAACGGCTGCGGTTGAATACCGTCAACTGACCTTCCCATTGAAACAGACTCCCATACACCAGAGGTTTACCAGACAATTTTGATGCATCATTCACCAGAAACCGCGTCGCGAAGTTGTCCGATCCGTCCAAAATCACATCATACTTCGCAAATAGGCTCATGGCATTCACAGCATCCAATCCACTTTCATGAACCTCCAGCTTGACCGATGCATTGAGGGCGCTCAAGCGGCGGCGTGCCGCAATGCACTTTGATTGCCCCACATCCCGCTCCCCATACAACACCTGCCGCTGCAGGTTGTGCGACTCCACCGTATCATGATCAACCAAACCAATCCGGCCCACACCCGCGGCCGCCAGGTAAAGGGCAGCCGGGCTTCCAAGCCCTCCCAGCCCGATCACCAGCACCGATCCATTTTTCAACCTGGCCTGATGCGCCTCCCCAAACCCGGGAAGACGAAGGTGCCGACTGTACCGGGCCTTTTCATCTTGCGTGATATCCATGTTGCGGGGAATCTAACGGCTTCCGTCCAATGATCAACGATCCACTCATCACGGTTGCAGGTTTTGTTGTTGCCCTCTGGCTGCTCCGCTCCTGGTCCGCCGATGCCCGCCACCACCGGAGAACCGGAATCAGCCGACCCTACGCCTTTCCAGGGGCCTCTTTCGCTCCCACTGGTCTTTCCTTGAGCGGCGCCGGACTCGCGATTGCACTGGTGCTCACCTACTCCATTGCAGAATGGGCACTCGGGGCACACACCCTCCAATCCACCGTCTCCCTGTGGCAGATTCCCGCTATCCTTTCAGCTCCGGTGATTGAGGAAATCGTCTTCAGGGGCTATCTGGTGATCCAATCAAAAGGGCGCCCCTTGCTCATCCTGTCCATCCTGCTGTCGTCAGCGCTCTTCGCGATCATTCACCCCTATGGATGGCAAGTCACCATTCCCGAATCCTTTTTCGACTTCGCCAATTGGTCCATCCATCTCAATCCCGATCTGCCGTTTCGACTCACCACACTCTACCTCTTTGTCCTATCGCTACTCTGCTTCGCGCTCCGCTTCCATCCGCGCAACCCCAACCGCTCGCTGCTCCCCTGCTTCTGTGCCCATTTCGCTGCCAACATCGCGGTTCTTTGCATAAAATCCCTCCAAGGCTTCGTTTCTTAGTTCGGTTCAGACCACTGACGCCCTCTCCGCAATAGTCCAGAGCGGATTAACATTCGGCCTTCAATACACCTCAAACCCGGCCATCTTCAATCCAAATTTCGACTTGCGCAATCCTGTCAAATCTCCAAACCTAAGGCCACGATCTATCAGACTTGATTCGTATTTCATTGCGAAACAGGCAGATTGGAGCACTCCAGCCGGAGGGGTCACCTACAGTTTTCTGATGCGTGGCAGACCCGGCTGTCCTTGGAAAACCCGTCATCCAGAACGGGGCTTTCCGGAAACCATGGCCATCTCTTGGCCAGGCTTCGGGCCGGGCATTGAGTCCGTTCGGAGTTCACAACACCTGAACCCACACAGCCACACGATGAAATATCAGGCCTATACCCTTGGCAACCTCCAGTCGCTCCCGCAGTATGAACGGTTGAGCCCCGAACAAATCCGGGCAATAGAGGTCGTCGCTAATGTTCTTCCGTTCCGCGTGAGTTCGTACGTGACCGATGAACTAATCGACTGGGACCATCTGGATGACGATCCGATGTTCAACCTAACATTCCCCCAGCGTGGCATGCTGCTGGATCCGGATTATCTCGCCATGGATCATGCATTGCAGTCGGGTGCAGACCGCAAGGGCATCCAAGCGGTCGCAAACGGGATCCGCAACAAACTCAACCCCCACCCGGCCGGGCAGCTCGAACACAATGTACCCACGATCGACGGGGAACCACTGCACGGAGTTCAGCATAAGTATAGGGAAACCGTTCTTTTCTTTCCAAGCGCAGGACAAAACTGCCACAGCTACTGCACCTTCTGCTTCCGCTGGCCCCAGTTTGTCGGCATGAAGGGCATGCGTTTCGCAATGCGCGAATCCGAACTCCTCTACCGCTATATCGACAGCCATCCGGAAATCACGGACCTCCTGTTCACAGGTGGGGACCCGATGACGATGAATTGCGCAGTTTTCCGGAAATACCTCGAGCCCCTTCTGAGCGGCCCAATGCATCCGCACCTCCAGACGATCCGGATCGGGACAAAATCACTTGCCTTCTGGCCCCACACTTTTCTAACCGACGACGATGCGGATGACTTCATCCGCCTTTTCGAGGAGATCACCTCAAAGGGCTACAATCTTTCAATCATGGCCCATTTCAGCCATCCTCGGGAACTCTCCACCGATGCGGTCAGGAAGGCGATCGCCAGAATCCGGTCGACTGGAGCCCAAATAAGGACGCAATCGCCGCTGCTCCGGCCCATTAACGCAAAGCCCGAGATCTGGGCGGAAATGTGGCGCACACAAGTATCGCTCGGATGCATTCCCTACTACATGTTCCTCGCGCGAGACACCGGCGCACAGCATCACTTCGCGGTGACACTTCATGAGTCATGGGAAATCTGGCGAAAGGCCTATCAGGGGATCAGCGGAACTTGCCGGACCGTAAGGGGACCAAGCATGTCATGCACTCCCGGAAAGATCCAGCTCCTCGGAGTATCGGAAGTCGCAGGGCAAAAGGTATTTGTGATGCGCTTTCTGCAGGGACGCAATCCGGACTGGGTGGCCCGTCCTTTTTTTGCGAAATACAACCCGGACGCGATCTGGATATCCGATCTCGAACCCGCTTTCGGAGATCGTTTCTTCTTTGAGGAGGAAGATCAGTCAATGTTCCACGAGGACTACCATCAGGACGACCCGGAAAGCTTCGAGTAAGGCAGGCCTGGGTCATTCTGCCTCACGCGGCAGAGCCTCGAAAGTCGGGCCACTACATTGTTCTGCAAAGAAATAAACTCTCACCAAGGGCAAGGCACAAAGGATAACAGAAAACCATATCGGGAAGATT
>JAFGAQ010000015.1 GCA_016933595.1 Opitutales bacterium
AGCGCGGAGCACGACTCCCGGCCAACCAACCCTAAGTCACGCTTTCCCCACGTTCCGGATCAAGCCAAAGCGGCATCGGCATCCACGGGCGGAATTCATCCGGAAGAGGGGCCGAGAAGCGGCAATCCTTCCCTGTAATGGGATGGGTCAATCCAAGCGAGAACGCATGCAAAAGTGGCCTTACTGGAGCAGGAGGGCCACCGGGGTCCAAACGCTGGGGGCGGTACCCGTACAATTGATCTCCCAGAATCGGATGTCCGGCGTGAGCCATGTGCACCCGTATCTGGTGGGTCCTCCCCGTGTGGATCACACACCGGACAACCGCATGACGGTCTCCGGTGTGAATCACCTTCCAATCCGTGTGGGCGGGCCGTCCCGACGGATCGGTGGCCATTCGGGTGCGCTGCGTTGGGTGACGCGCGATCGGAATTTTCAGTTCCCCGGACATGACCTTTGGAACTCCCTGAACAACCGCCACATAGACCTTACTCACGTGCCGTGAGGCAAACGCCTGCTGCAACCCCGAATACGAGGGATCGGTCTTCGCACACACCAGCACGCCGGATGTGTCCTTGTCCAGACGGTGAACGATTCCGGGGCGATCGGAGCCATTGAGCGAACTCAAGCCATCGATCCCGCAATGCGCGATCAACGCATGCACCAAAGTGTCCGCACCGGTACCGTTGCCCGGGTGAGTAACCATACCCGGTGCTTTGTTGACCACAATCAGGTATTGGTCTTCATACAAAACGTTGAGCGGAATCGCCACTCCAAATGGCAAGGAGGCTTCATCCGGAGCCTCGTCCCGGATACTCACCTCATCCTGATGACGCAGACGGCTTTTGCGACTCGCAAGTCCTCCGCCAATCACGATCGACTCGCTTTCCAGCAGCCGCTGAATGCGGGACCGGTTGAGTTCCGGCAAGGCATCCGCCAACCACTTGTCGATACGGATCTTCTCCGTGTCCACGGGAGCCCACACACAAAAATGGTAATGATTCATGCCGGACTCCCGAGTCGCGCCAATCCCGACACTCCCGATCAACGGGATCGCCGGATTTCCTTTGTCGGGAAGGTAATACGCGTGCGGTAGACCCGCTTGGAGACGCATTCGATGGTGTGATCTGCATTCACACGGATCGGCACCTCGACCTTATGAATGTCCATCATTGCATTGAATCCGCGTTCGGAAAAAATATCGATCAGCATCGCAATCGCCAAAGGATTCTCAAAGATGCGGTGCTCGGAGTTGATACTCGCCAGCCCTGATATCACATGACGCTCGATAATCGGCATGTAGTAGTCGCGGATCAGGTCGACCACCTCCTTGAACAGCTCCGTGTGATGCTCCTCATAACCATCCAGGCGGCCCACCAGTTTCTGCCGCGCGTGACGTGCGAGCTGATCCGCCACCGGAATGCAGGATAGCCGATCATTGGTCGCATCATCCAACTCCATGGAACTCTGGTATTTCATTTCCTTGATCATCCGCTCACGCACTTCTTCGAATGGTCCGACTGTTTCGATGAAGTGGTAGTGGAACTTCTCCCGCAGCGACTTCAAGGATTCATAGGTCAAGTCGCGGAAGGTCTGATACCGTTCGATAGCGGCTTGTTCGGAGGTGTCGGTTTTGCGCAGCTCCTGTTTTTCACCCATTCCGGAATCCTCAACTTTGCGGTTGTGGTCTTTGATCTCCTGGCCACGCTGGAGCTGCCGCCTGACACTCTCATTCTGATCGATGAACAGCACCACGATGTGAAAATGCGGCTTGCGGAACAGATCATTGAACTCCGTGCCCATGTATTTGACGCGGAGGTCCGTCAATGCATTGTAGAGAAGCTTGACACATTCCGCCTGCACCTTCGTCCGCGGGTATCCATCGACGACCACTCCGGTTTTATTCTCCGGTTTCAGCAGTTCCTTGAAAACCAGTTCCGACACCTCACGGTCGCCCACCAGTTTGCCCGCATCCTTGATCGCCCGCGCCTCGGGGGATTGCAGGAGGTCGCTCACCACGATCGGCTTCGCGGTCAGCCCGCGAAACTCCATGATGGATCGGGTGTGGGTCCCTTTCCCTGCGCCTGGAGCCCCATTGAGCCAAAGAATCTCCTTGGGAAAGCTCAGGTTGGTTTCACCATAGGTGGAAATCAACTGATTCCAGATCGAATTGAAGATCAGGTGTGCATCCTTGATCTCTGCGTCCTTAATCGTATGAGGCATTGCTTTGCAGTCTTTATCTGAATTAGGAAAATGCGACAAAAGTTGCGTTTTTATAAGCTGAAGTGCACGGGAGTCAAGAACCGCAGTGAGCACAATTCCGGCCTCAAGTGATCGAATCCGGATCAAATCACTTGCCAAGGTTGAGTCGGGCCTATAGCTGTATCGATTTTCAAACTCCATAATACACGCCCAATCTCCATATGATTTCCTGGCTATCGACTCTCATCCAACGACGGGGCAAGATTATCTTTTCCGTGCTTCTGGCGATCATCATCGTCGCATTTGTCTTTACGATTGGTGCGGGTCCGGGACTTGTGACCAAGGACAAAAGCACGTTCCAGAAAGATTTCTACGGGATCGACCTCAATGATCGTGGCCAGCTTCAGTATCTGCAGGATTCGGCCATGATCAGCAACTACCTGAATGGCCGCACCCGCATGAACGATGCACAGTTTGAGCAACAGATGCTGGGCCGTCAGGCACTGCTCTACCTGGCCGACAAAATGAGCGTCCCAGCTCCGGATGAATCCAAGCTCGAGGCTTTCCTCAAAAAGCTCCCCGCATTTCAGGGGGAAAACGGGGAGTTTGACCCCGCCGCTTTGAACGGTTTCCTTTCATCGATCCAAATGGGTGGACGCTATGATCAGGCATTCGTCGACCGTGTGATCCGTCAGGATTTCCGCATCGGTGAAGTAACCCGATTGATCGCTGATCCCGGATTCCTGGTGAAGGAGGAAATCGCGAAGGGAGTCGCCCGTGAGCGCACCAATTGGTCGGTGAGCATCCTATCCTATCCTTTCGATTCCTATCAACCGACTATCGAAATCGACGAGGAGGCATTGAAAGCCTTTTATGCGGAAAACTCCTTCCGCTACGAACGCCCGGAAGAGTTCTCGGTGTCGTTTGTCGAGTTTACCGCCGAACAGGTTCAGGAAGAAATCGCCGACCCGAATGATCAGGAGCTTCGCGTCCATTACCTGCGCAACCAGCGCAAGTTCTCGGATGCCGAAAAGGAAATCGAAGAAAAGGCAAAAGCCGAAGCGGAAGAGGGGAGCGAGCCGGTTCTGGACATGTTCAACCTGCTGCGTGACAAGATCCTGGAAAGCTACAAACTCGAAAAGAAGGCTGCTCTCGCCGCCCAGATCGCCAACGACTTCACCTATTATCTGTTCGATCGCCAGATCGCCTACGATTCATCCGATTTCCGATCAAAGCTTCGCGAGTATGGATTGAACCTCAAACACATCCCTCCATTCTCCGTAAAAACGCAGACCCAGTTGACCGGAATCGTACCTTCCGCTCTTTATCAACAAGCCCTGATGCTGGATAGCTCCCGCTATTTCACCGATGTGGTGAGCAATCCCGAACAAACCCGCTTCTACGTAGCTTTCCTCGAAGGCAAGACTCCCGCGGAAACGCCCGAGCTTGATGCGATTCGCGACATCGTCACGCAGGATTATCGCCTGATGCGCAAGAATGAACTCTTTGTCGAAAAGGGCAAGGAACTGAGTGCAAGCCTCCGTGAAGCCCTCAAGCAGGAAGGCGCTACCGTTGAAGCTGCAGCCGAAACACTTGGGCTCAAGGTTCAAAGCTATGCGGACTTCACAATTCGTGAGCTTCCTGAAGGTTTGAATTTCCGTCTGGTCAATGAAGCTGAGACCATGAAGGTCGGTGAGACCAGCGACATGATCACGCTCGACAACACCGGATTCTGGATCCACGTGGCAGACAAGAAGGTGCCCGAAATCACGGAAGATGATTCTGAATATGCCGGCATGCTCACGGCCTTGGAATCCTATTCCGGCGCCATTCGGCTTCAAGGGCTGATCAATGATCTGATCAGCGCCAAGATGCCGTCCAAGGGCTGACCGGTATTCCCGGCGGGCCCGATGCTTTTTCATCCAATGATTCAGTCGGAGGTGCGCCATGGAACCGCTTATTAAGGAGATTCTCAATTCCCAGCATCCCATCCCTGAGCTGACCGCGCGGGGATGGGTGAGAACCCGCCGGGCTTCCGGCAAGGCTTTCTGTTTCGTCGAAATCAACGACGGATCCTGCCTTGCCAATCTTCAGGTGATCGCCGCAAACGATCTACCCAACTACAACGACGTAGAGTCCCTCCAAACCGGAGCCTCGGTGGCCGTTAGCGGATCGCTTGTCGCATCTCAGGGAAAAGGACAAAAGTGGGAACTCCAGGCGCGATCCCTCAGCATTGTCGGAAATGCCGATGATTCCTACCCCTTGCAGAAAAAGGGACACAGCGTCGAGTTTCTCAGGAGCATCGCCCACCTGAGGCCACGCACCAATCTCTTCGGTAGCGTGTTCCGGGTGCGCAGCCGTATGGCCTACGCCATCCACAGTTTTTTTCAGGAGCGGGGATTTCAGTATGTGCATACCCCGATCATCACCGCCAGCGACTGTGAAGGAGCCGGGGAGATGTTCAGGGTTACGACACTCGACCCATGCGCGACCTACTCCACTCCTCCCAAACCCGAAGATGATTTCTTCGGACGTCCCTCATTTCTCACAGTCAGCGGACAACTCGAAGGAGAGGTATTCGCAACCGCTCTCAGCCGCATTTACACTTTCGGACCGACCTTTCGGGCGGAGAATTCTCACACCGCACGCCATGCAAGCGAGTTTTGGATGATCGAACCCGAAATGGCATTTTGCGATCTTCGGGGAGACATGGATCTGGCCGAGTCTTTCATTCAGTATCTGGTCCGCGATGCCCTCCTGCACTGTGCCGATGAGATTGGTTTTTTCGACCGATTCATTGATAAGGGGCTCACCCAAAGACTCGAGGCAATTGCAGGATCGCCATTCCAACGGGTCAGTTATGCAGAAGCCATCCGTATCCTGCAGTCATCGGGAAAGGCCTTTGAGTTTCCAGTCGAAAACGGACAAAACCTCCAATCTGAACATGAACGCTTCCTCTCCGAGGAAGTCTTCAAGTGTCCGGTGACCGTGCATGATTACCCTCAAACGATCAAGCCCTTCTACATGCGCAGGAACGATGACGGGAAGACCGTAGCGGCCATGGATTTGCTTGTTCCCGGAATCGGAGAGGTGATTGGAGGAAGTCAACGGGAAGAGCGTCTGGATGTTTTGGGACAAAGCCTCATGGCACACAATCTCGATCCGGCCGCATATTGGTGGTATGTGGACCTGAGACGCTATGGATCGGTGCCCCACGCGGGATTCGGGCTGGGCTTTGAGCGGCTCCTCATGCTCATTACCGGTGTGGCAAACATCCGGGATGTGATTCCCTTTGCCCGCACACCCGGCAGCGCAGAGTTTTAAGACAATCCGGGGACTGTTTGGGTTGATTCGCGCCGAAGGATGGCCCATTCTCCGGGCGAGTTCATCTGTTTCCCAATTCATGGCAAAGACACCCCAAAAGAAGAAGAAAGTCGATTACGAAGCCTTGTCGTCCCCCTTCATGCGCATGCCTGGAATGAAGGTGGAGATTGCCAGAGGACTATTGGATGCCGGCTTCCGGGAGTCCTATGAACTATCGGGAAGGGCCCATGAGGTGATCATTTCGGAAATGCTGAAACGCAGTCCGGCGCTTGCGACGATGCCGGATCTTGCCCCTCGACTGGCGCTCGCAATCTACTGTGCGGAAGCCGCCGATCCCGAGCCGGACAAACTCAAACTGGGATATTGGCTCGATCTGGTCCAAAAACCGAAGACCTGATCCGCTCTGCGGGTACGTTCAATCCGAAGCCAGCGCATCCATCGAAGCCAAGGCGGTTTTCAGAATCAGCAATACGGTCCGGTTTTCCGTTCGGTAACCTCCGTTCTTGGAGGTTTTTTGCCGGATGACCAGGACCTCAACATCCGGCTGCACCTTGTGCTCGGCCAATAGTCCGTTCCGCACCCCATCCCATGCCAGGAGCCCCAGGTTGGCTCCCGTTTTCGCAATCAACACTGCGTATCCGTAGGGATTGGGAACCCCTTGCACATCGTTGATCGCCACGTGTAGTTCCATGCCGATAAAGGACTCCGGCATGCCTGCCCGCCGGATCCGCAGCTTCGTGTTGACTGGGACAGGGGCTCCTTTTTCGGGAAACTGAAACAAGGCCTCGACCGAATAATCCTTCAGATCCGGCTGAGAGGCTTTGAGAACCGTATCCAGCAAATCCGCCCGAAGCGTCAGCACCGGAAACCGCCGCCCCCTGCGCATGCCACTCAACCAGTGCGGCAAAAACAAAACCGCCGCATCCGCCCCAACAATCCTCAAGACCGGAGAATCGACCGCGTATCCGAAAAACAGCAAACCACCACAGGCCGCAAGCAGCAACAAAAACACAAATCCGCCCAACGGATTCGAGCTATCAAATAGGGACCGGTCCCATCGCGCGATGGATCGGTCCATCTCGACAATTTCCCTAAGACGTCCGACTTCCGCGACCTCCCATAGCGCATCATCCCGCACGGCCGCTCGCATGGAGGCGTCCGAGTTTCTAACTCCCCGCACAAGGAACCACAGGTTGCCCAATCCGACTAAAGCAGCCCCCACCCATGGCTCCAGCGTCCAAAACTGTAGCGCAAGTCCGGCCAGGATGAGCCCGCCTCCCAGTGCATTCCTGACATGCGTGGGCAGCCCGGGCATGAGGCGATACCCGGAATTGTCCTGTGCATCGCCAGCTTCGGGTTCAAATGCATCTGTGGAATCCGTCATGGTGTTATCGGGTTAAGGTTGCGTGAAAAGCTGCAATCTCGTCGTAACCGCTTGCTTTCCAGTAGAGGGGGCAGGCGCCTTGACAAACTGCAAAATCGGGGCATTGCCGACACATTTCGTGGGCAAAGCTTTTGTTACGGCAATACCGTGCCTTGCGGGAATGCCAGACCACGTCGAAGCCTTCATCCAGAAGGCTGCCAACCGGATCCTCGTACGATGCGCAAGGCAACACCTCGCCCCATGGATTCACCGAAAGCAGCCCTTCACACGCCGCGCAACCTTTGTTTCCAAGCCCGTGCGCCACCGTGTTGAAGATGCACATCGGGAGGGGGCTATACCACATAAACTCGATCCCTTGGCGCTCGCAGGACTCCTGAACCCCCAGGATCGGATCAACCGCATCGGAATAGCTCACATGCACCTCTCCATGGCTTGCCACGCTTCCCGTGGGGATCACCAGATTCATGCTGAGCCGATCAAGCCCGAGTTCCTCCCGGACAAATCGGGGCATATCCCGGGCGACGTCCAGATTATGACGGTGGAGGGTCGTGTTGGTGTGCACGTGAATTCCGGTGGCCACCAACTCCCGGACGCCCCGCACCGTGCGCTCGAATGCGCCCTTGCAACCCGCTATCCGGTCATGGAGCTCCGCATCCGGGGCCTCAATACTGATTTGAGCCGAATCGAGTCCGGCATCGACCATGAGATGGGCCAGTTCGGCATCAATAAGGGTTCCGTTGCTGATCAGGTTAACCCGCATGTCCAGTTCCTTCGCATAGCGGATCAAGTCGGGAAGGAATGGCACCAGCGTGGGCTCCCCACCGGTGAAACTAATCGACGGGACTCCGGCTTCGACGCGGATCTGGCGCAGCACTTCCCGGAACCCATCCACTCCGAGTTCGGGACGCTCATTTGTATTGCGCGTGCAATTGCACCCGGCATAGCAAAAACAACACCGCAAGTTACACCGGTAGGTCAGCGCCACTTCCGACAATACCGGCCACTCGCTGAAGGGTGCCTCGAATGGCTCCGTCTCCACAGCCGGATGCCCACCGTAAGGATTGAGCCCGCTTTCAACCTGTTTTCGCACCGCGTGCAGGAACAACGCAACATCATCCCGTTTCGGCCGATCCAGTCCATGCATCACCTCGCGCACGGGTTTGCCTTCCAGCAATTGATGGAGGATCAGCGCTCCTATGGGATTCAACCTGACCACTTGATTTGGCCGTTTGATCAGCAGGTTGTCCCTCATCCGGACATGGATGTAAGGTTTCACCCGACGCATGTATTCGTCTACCCAATCCAGATTGGGGTCATCCTTTGGTCCGGCAAAATACCCAAATATCCCTTTCATGATCCCGCATCTCTCCCTATCGGGATCCCCCGCTTACACATGCGCTGTGACAGGCACTGTGGCAGGCGCTATGGCACGCACTGTGGCAGGCATTGTGACACGCACTGTGGCAGGCGTCATGGCAGACATTGAGATCCGATATCCCGCTCAAATCATCCAGACGCACGCGTTGCTCGAGCGCTTCGGGCATGGCCTCCGCATAAACAAAAGGATCTTCCGCTTCCGCCTGCAATGGAGATGGAGCCTGCGTTGTTTCTGACGTCTGTACCGGACGACCTCCAAAGGAGTTCCAGCGGTAATAGTGGTACCAGTCATGTGGCGTGAACGCTCGCCTTCCTGGAGTGGGACGACGGTTAACTTCTTTGGCGGGTTCGGTGACTGGAGCAGATTCTCCAGCCATGATCTTTTCTTCCCAGTATTGCCGGGTGGCATCCAGATCACAATCCCACGCCTTTTCCTGAATCTTCCGCATGATCAGGTTGAGGAATGCATCCAAATCGCTTTGGGCAAATGTACCATCCCGGATATAGCTGAACAGCTCTGATTCGTAGTCGCCCGTGCGATCGGGCTCGGGTTGGCGCAGCACTTCAAATCGCAGCGAAGGCCCCGCATGGGTGCGGATCCATCCGTTTTGTTCCATCGCCACCACCATCCCGCTGAGGATGCTGCGAATCGGGATTTCGAGGAAGAACGCCACTTCGAGCGGGGTCAGGTTCTCGCAGACTTTTCCGGGCTTCCGGAAGGTGCTCAACTTGAGCTTTGGCGGGGTCCAGTCAATTCCAGTCCATTTCACCTCACCCACACTGCGGCGCGCCTTCCGGATGGACTGCTTTTTCCCCCGCAAAACCAACGCGAACAACCCGATCAAAACCGCGCCACCCCACAGAACGGAGCGCCTTGTCCCGGTATGATCCGGCATCACAAGCGCGAAAGAATCCCCGGGCACATAAAACTGCAGTTTCATTGACGCCTTGTTTCCCGGGTTCTCGCGGTGGGCAACCAACACCAGCCGATCCGATCCTTCTTCACGCTGGTAATCCAGTTTATAGCGCTCATTCATCCATTTCTCGGTCAACAGGATTTCATTTGCGCTCACCCAATCCCGGGCGTTCTCACCAACCGGAACCTGAATCGGAAGGACCACCCTCACTGTCGCATGCTCCTGCTCCCATGCCTCATCCCATTCGGGCGGAGCCCAGTTAAAATACACCAGGTCCCTTCCTTCATTGCTGCGTGTCGGCCCGACATACTCCGCTGCTGCGAAATCCGTGTCGAAACTGAAGAAGTACGTCAGGATTTCAGCTGTTGAACGCTGACCGTTTGCCAACTGGATATCCCATTTACCCCGTCCCATTGTATCGATCCTCAGCGCGTAGCGCTTTCCATCGGAATCCACCGCATAGCTCGCACCGGAGTCCATTGCCACCTGCAACCGGTCGGTCCCTGCAAAGTAAAATGCATACATGCTTCCACCCAACACCTTCCACTGGACAAGGGTATGCACTTTCGCGCGGCCATCGGCCTGCAAATCCACTGTGGTTTCAACAAACCGGACTGTCCCACCTGCAAACAGGATCACGGGAACAAACAACAGTATCAGACTACGCAACAAGTTTCGCATCGGCATGGGGACTGTCCTGTAGGATATTGACTCGCCAACCCAACCCGAAATCCAACCTGCGTCAGTTTCTCAAAGTGCGTGGCGAATGAGGCACGCTCATGCTGCCATAAACCCATACCAACACTCAACCCAAAAACCACCAAACGGATAAACGGGAAAATCCTCGGGAACTGTTTGAATCACTCATACCGGGAATTCTCGATTTTCCCATCAAAGAGACGCAAGTGTTGACGGGCATGGGCCGCAAAGCGCGGATCGTGGGTGACCATACACAATGTCGTTCCGTCGCGGTGTAATCCATCAATGATATCCATCACCATTTCCCCGTTTCGGGAGTCGAGATTGCCCGTTGGTTCATCGCAAAGCAGGATCGAGGGATGCCCACCCAAGGCTCGGGCAATTGCGACGCTCTGTTGTTGGCCGCCCGACAGATGTTTTGGAAAATGATCCGAACGATGAATCATCCCCACACGTTCGAGGGATTCTTTCACCCTTTGCCTCCGTTCTTTTGCTCCCATCCCGCGGTATGTCAAAGGGAGCTCCACATTTTCCCAAACAGTGAGGTTTCCGATCAAATTGAAACTTTGGAACACGAATCCGATTTCCCGGTTACGGATGTGGGCAAGTTGAGTATCCCCCAGCTGACCCAACGGAACACCTTTAAACCAATAGTCGCCCACACTCGGTTGCTCCAATAACCCCAGGATGGAGAGCAATGTGGACTTTCCGCATCCGGACGGACCCGAAACACAAAGGTAGTCCCCACGTTCGAGATCCAAATCTATGGCGGAAAGGGCGTTGGTATCCACGCGCTCAGTTGAGAACACTTTACCGACTCCACGCATCCGGATCAGAGGAAATGGCGCATTCATTTCAGAGGTCCTTTAATTTGAAAATGATAAGCTTCTCAACGGGCCTCAGACCGGGAAATCCATGACCAGGTTGATGGCCTTGCACATCCGGTTCCAGTTTTCGGATTCGACTCCCAACTGCCGGCGACCTGCCTCGGTCAAGGTATAATACTTGGCTCTCCGATTGTTCTCGGAAACTCCCCATTCCGCGTGGATCCACCCTTGGGCCTCCATCCTGTAAAGAGCTGGGTAGAGCGATCCTTGTTCAACCTGGAGCGCAGACTCAGACGTCTGGTGAATGCGGTTCATTATCGCAAAGCCGTGCATCGGGCCCGTGACCAGCGCACGCAGAATGAGCATGTCGAGCGTTCCTTGCAACAAGTCGGTTTTATCTTTCATGAGGAAAATGGGTTTGGTTTGATCATTCTGAGCGTAAAGCAACCATTGGATCCACGCTTGCGGCACGCAACGCCGGCGCCAGACAAGCGACAAAAGCAGCGAAAAACAAAACCAGAAGGGAGAATCCGAGGGTCAGCGGATCCAATGGATCAACTCCATACAACTGCCCGCGGATGAGCCCATGAAGCAGCCATACCCCAAAGACGCCAATTCCAAGTCCCGCCCCGACCAAGCGCATTCCTCCAATCATGGTCGTGCGTAGAACGCTCCCACGGGGTGCCCCAAGTGCAATGCGGATCCCGATCTCGCGCGTGCGGCGACCCGTGATGAATGACAATACTCCATAGATTCCGGCGGCAGCCAAAAAGAGCGATATCCCTGCAAAAAAGCTGAATAGACCCATGTTGAACCTACGCCCGGCGGAGAAATCTTTCACTCGGTCGTCCATTAACCGAACGTCGTGAACCGGGTTTGCTGGGTAGAGTTCCTGTATCTTATGCTCCGCCTCCTTGGCGACCTGATGCGGATTCATCCCGGCCCGGATCATGAGATATGCACCCGATGGCGACGAGTTCGGAAGTTGGGAAAAGGGAAGATAGTATTCCGGCTCAAATCCGGTCTCGGCCCCAACGCTCAGCGTGTTCCCCACAACACCAATGACCTCCACCCACGGAAGTCCCATGTCTGGATACCCAACTCCGAAACGTTTTCCAATTGGATCCTCTCCGGGCCAATACATATCAGCCATACGCTGATTTATCACCGCGACGAGTACCATATCTTTAAACAATTCATCCAATTGACCCGGCTCCATTTTGACTCCGGATGGAACGTTGAGGGTCGGCTCGCTTCCGTCGAAAACCCTTCCCTTGATCAAAGGAATGCCAAGTGTGGAGAAAAACTCGTGAGACACCGCCCGATTGTATGCATTTGGATAGTTTCCCTGTTCCGGAAGGGGTTGGTTTTCCAAATAAAACGTCGAGTTCGACCGATACCATGAATAGGGAACTGTGGACGATATCGCCACCGCTTCCACACCCGCTACTTCCGAAATTGAATCCTTCATGGAATAATAGAATCGGGGAAGCGCCGATGGGTCTGTGAAAAAGCTGTCCCCCGGGGGCGGCGATACCCGCATGGACACAAGATGGTCTGTCCGGAATCCGACCGGCACATCAAGGGTATTCTGAAGACTACGGATCAGAAGCCCTGCACCAAATACCAGAAGGAAAGCCAGTGATACCTGCGCGACAATCAGAAGATCACTGATCTGGAAGCGCTTTCCGACCCGCAATTCAGATCCTGGAGTTCCCTTCAGCGCCGTGTTTGGATGGGCATGGGAAAGGCGCCATGCGGGAGCAAAGCCAAAGATCATCCCCGTGCCCAGACTTATGCCCGCCACGTATGGAAGGATACTCCAGTCAAAGCGGGCTTGGCCTCCCGTCAGGTTGCGGATCTCCCATGGCATTAGGCGTTCAATTAGCGAGAAACCGTTCCATCCCAGGAAGACCCCGAGGCAACCCGCAATAAGGGCAAGAACCAGACTCTCCGTCATAAGTTGCCGGCGAATCTGTCGGCGGGTGGCACCAACTGCGATCCGGATAGCGATCTCGCGGCTTCGCGAGATTCCCCTCGCCAATAGGATATTCGCTACATTCACACAGGCAATCAGCAACACAAGGGTTACAGCACCCAACAAAAGCAACAGATGGCTCCGAGAGTGTTGAGCGACTCGCTCTTTAAGAGGAACGACATTGACCGAGATCCCTTCATTGCCCGGATGCTGCTTGGCAAGATCATCTCCAATCGCCTTCATTTGGATGTGTGCCATCTCCGCAGACACCCCTTTCTTGAGTCGGGCGATCACATGAGTGTTGTTGTGGCTCGCCCTGTGCTGCAGAAAAAATGACTCAACGAAGGGACTCAAATTTGCCACTAGATCCACCGCCTGATAATAGCGGAATCCCGGCTCCAGAACCCCGACGATCGTGAGGGTTTGTCCACCAAGATCCACCGTCCGACCCACAATGGCCGGATCGCTGTTGAAATGCCTCGTCCACGCATTGTGCGTCAGCCATCCCACAGCCGGTGCGCCGCCTCGATCGTCCTCTTGTCCGGGTAATCGGCCCATAATCACCGATGCACTCAGGACGTGTAGAAAACCGGATGTGGAATAAAGGGTGTTCAGCATCATGGCACGCTTTTCCGCGACAACCGTAGACGCTTCATTTTTGGCGATCCCCATGGAATCAAAAACCGTTTGGCGTTCACACCAGTCCAGATAGTTCGGATAGGAAACCGACATGTCATCCCAGCGTTGGTTGGCTTCAGACACTTTCATGATCCGGTCCGCATCATGGAAAGGCAATGGGGCGAGCAGGGTTTGGTTCACAACACTGAACAGCCCCGTGTTAGCCCCAATCGCCAACCCGAGAATCAGAACGGTGGTCAGGGAAAACCCCGGATCCTTTGCAAGTCCACGCAGCGCGATACGGACATCCCGCCAAAGGGTGTCCAACCCGGCCCCAAACCAACTGTCACGCACTTCCTCCTCGCAGGCATCGAATGATCCGAACGCGATGAGAGCAGCTCTACGTGCATCTTCTTTGCACATTCCAGAGGCGATGTTGGCCTCCACCTGCAAGTCGATGTGCCCCTCGAGCTCCTCCCGCATCTCCCTCCGGAGGCGCATTCTTGATAGAATTCGATGTATCATTGAGTAAAAAGCGGTTTACCTAGATTATCTAGGTGAATCAATTCAGCCGCTCACCTAGATTGTCAAGGGGAAAATCAAAAATTATGCTTCACGATTGAGAAATCACAGCAATGACACCCGCCCGCTGAACGTGAACACCCTGTCACTCTACGGGATCATTCTGCCTCCTGTTCATGCAAACAACCCGCTCCCGTCGCGTTGGCCATGAATGCCACCTCTAAGGCCATTCTGCCGCCATTATCAATTAGGAACGCCCGGCACTCGAGCGCCGGAATCAAGGGGATCCAGACGGATGCATCGCCATGATCGTTTCCCACATGGGCTTTTCCGCTAAGGGAGCAGGCCTTTCTTCATTTTCTCGGCATTGCGATGGTCGCCCAACCAAATCTGGAGGTAGTCTCTGGCAAAACCATCATCCGGGATTTGGATGACTTCCTTATCGTTCAAAAAGAGAGTCAATCCCTTACCCGGAACTGAACTAAGGCCATAGCGATCCCCTTCGTTAACATCCTGATAGCTCCCATGAATCGCTTCAATCCATTCCGCATACTGCGCCAACTTCTCTTGCGGAAAAATCGCCTCAAGGATGGAACTCGCGGCATCCCGAAACTGTTGAGCCTTTATGGAGCGGGTGTAGACGAGCTCCAGATACAATGGTTTCTCAACAATACCTTCCGCATGAACCGGTCTCTCATCCAAATACAAACCGGCTTCGTAAATCTTGAAAAACAGTCCGGCCACAAACGGAGTCTTCCCAACCAAATGGAGGGAACGGTCATGGACGACTACCGAAGGACGGAAATCAAACACCGAGGCGACAGCATCCGAAGTTGCCATCAACACCATCCAAGCCATCCATGTTGTTTTAGCTGAGAACGCCATATAGGGGACGAATCAGCACTAAGCTAACCAGTCCCGGCGAAATTTCCAGAGCAACCCTCCGAAAAAGGATCCCGGTGCCCCGCGGGGTAGTGTCATCGTCACATTTCAGCATCCGGCTAGGCGTCACCCGGCCGACCGCTCGCTCCATATATGGGGGTCGGCCCAGGGGGAGATCAAGAACAATCCGGATCCGGTTTGAAGCAAGCGAGGAGCGACTTGGCAGCCTGATACACTGGAAGCTTTCCTGTAGCCACGTCCCGCTCCATATCCGGCAAAACACCCGCAACATCCGGGTGCTCCAGAAAGAGATGCCGAAGTTCCTGATTCATCAATTCGTGCAACCACTCGACATTCTGCCGCGCCCTCCGCTGCTCCAGCCATCCATGATCTTTCAGATGGGAAAAGAACCGGGTAACCGCCTCCCAAACCTCAGCCACGCCATCTCCCTTGAGCGCGGAACACATTAGTGCCGGAACAGCCCACTCCGGGGTATAGGGGGTAAGATAATGCAACACAGTGGACATCTCGGCTTGCGTCCTGCGGGCGCGGGCTTTGTTGTCACCATCTGCCTTGTTCACCACAAACAGGTCGGCGATCTCGATTACGCCTTTCTTGATGCCTTGCAAGTCGTCACCCGCTCCGGCTATGCCCAACAGAAGATAGCAATCCACCATCCCGCGGACCGCGATTTCATTCTGACCGACCCCCACCGTCTCCACAATTATCACATCGTAGCCGGCCGCTTCACACACCTGAATGGTTGATCGACTCTTCTCGGTAACGCCACCCAGATTTCCTCCCGTTGGCGAAGGACGGATGTAAGCATTGGGATGGGCCGACAAACGTTCCATACGTGTCTTGTCTCCCAATATGCTCCCGCCACTGAGCGTGCTGCTAGGATCCACTGCCAGAACGGCGACCCGATGCCCTTGCTCACATAACATGGATCCCAGAGCCTCAATAAAGGTACTCTTGCCAGCACCGGGAACCCCACTGATCCCGACCCGCATCGACCGTCCAGCATGTGGCATCAAGCGCTGGAGAACAGCCTGCCCCATGTCACGATGGGCGGGCGCATTGCTCTCAATCAAAGTAATCGCCCGGGCAAGAATCATGCGATTTCCGCTCAGAACACCTTCCACGTATTCATCAACGGTGAGCGTCCGCCGTTTTTTGCCTTGCGAGCCACCCTCTCCGTTCGACGCCTTGACCCCACGCATGACAAATGAGGCAAACTCACTGCCAGCGTTCGGAGGTGCCCACTCAGGCTTATTGTCTCGGTCAGGATGCGTCATGTGCCAATAGATATGCGAAAATGACATCCATACGCCAGTTTTGAGATCGGGCAAGCTTCTAACCGTAGATTCTCAAAGAGCAACGCTGTTACACCCTCCCCAAGACTTCGCCCACGACCAATACCGCAGGTGCACCTAGGGCCGCCTCATTCACCTTAAGCGCCAGATCTCCCAAAGTCCCTACAACACTGCGTTCCATTGGAGTCGAAGCCCATTGAACCGCAGCAGCTGGCGTATCCGAAGCCCTACCTCCATCCACCAGATCCGAGGTGATTTGCTCCAGATGCTGCACCCCCATGTAGATCACTAAAGTGGTGCGATCCATCGCTCCCCACGCCCGCCAGTCCACCCCATGGCTTCCGGTTTTCGCCGGCTGCTCGTGCCCCGTCAACAAGGCAACTCCAGATGCGCAATCCCGATCCGTCAGTGGAATACCCAGAGACGCTGCGGCCGCAAATGCAGACGTGACAGCCGGAACCACTTCGAAGCTTATCCCGGCGTCCCTCAACGCCACAAGTTCCTCGCCAAGCCGCCCAAACACACCCGGCTCTCCCCCCTTTAGCCGCACCACATCATGCCCTTCCATCGCCTTTTCCACCATCAGCCGCGATATCTCCGACTGATCCATGCAATGCCGTCCGGCTCTTTTTCCGACACAGATCACTTCACATTCCGGAGCGCACCAATCGAGCAACGCGGAATCAATGAGATGATCATGCAGCAGGCAATCGCATGATTCGATCAAACGCCTCGCCTTGAGGGTTACCAGTTCCGGATCCCCGGGACCAGCCCCGACTATCGCGACCTTTCCAGCAGCCGTTTTTGAGCTATTGCTTGCGGATTCTTCAATCATACTTTCGTTCTTTCCCAGACCACTAATAAGGAACACTTCTAGCTTCAACAAATTTCTTTACTTAACTCGACTGAGTCCCTATCGAGAACCTTCCGCATAAGCGGCATCTTTTCAACACCATCCATGGCAACGAACCGAAAGATCATACCGGATCACGCACCCTTCAGTCCACAGGAGGCTGAATGGCTCAACCATTTTCTGACCCGGATGACCGGTGAACAGGCTCAATGGCTCAGCGGATTCATGTCGGGCTATCAAGCGAGCTTACTTCAAGGCGGCATGCGCGGAGCCGCGCATGTGATGGAAACAGGCTTACTGGATGCGGATAGCCAGGCATTGCCCGCTCCGGTGGCGCAACCGTCCCTCAAACCATCGATCACGATTCTCTACGGCACCGAATCCGGCAACGCTGAATCGCTGGCTGCAGAAGCCAAGAAAAAGGCTTCCCGATTGGGGTTCAAAGCGAGGATACTGGATATGGCGGACGCTCGGCCGACAGACCTGACGGCTGAGGAGAACCTGATAGTAATCATCTCAACTTGGGGCGCGGGAGACCCGCCCGAGCGCGCGTCCGGATATCACAGCAAGTTAATGTCGCAGGAAGCCCCACGGATCGAAAACCTGCGCTACGCTGTGCTCGGCCTCGGGGATTCGAGCTATGAGCAATTCTGTCAAATGGGCAAGGTGTTCGATTCCCGACTTCATCAGCTCGGAGGCAATCGGGCCGGTGATCGATGCGATTGCGACACGGATTATGAATCCACGGCACACGCATGGATTGACCAAACCTTGAGCACGATGCTTGAGCACGCAAAGGCAGCGATCCCGGTTGCTTCCGGCGGTTCAGCTCCGGCAGACTTCTTCCCCATTTCCGGGCCACAAGCGGCTCCGGTGGAGACATATAGCATCTACGGCAAGAAAAACCCATTTCCTTCCACCCTGCTCGACCGGGTGGTCCTCAACGGAACGGGATCGTCCAAAGAGACCCTGCACCTCGAATTCTCACTTGAAGAATCCGGTCTGACCTATGAACCGGGAGACGCGATCGCGATCCTTCCGGTCAACTGCCCTGAAGTGGTCCGGGATATCATCCACGCGGCCGGACTAAGCCCGGAATACCCGGTTATCAGCAAGGCAGGCGACCCGGTCGATCTCGAATCCTACATCTTGAAGGAATGTGATGCAACATCCCTTAGTAAGCTGTTGATTCAGAAATACCACGAATTATCCCCCAATGATGGCCTGGCCGAGCTATTGCTTCCGGAATCAAAGGCAAAACTTCAGGAATTCATCTGGGGCCGCGAGATCGTGGATCTCCTGATTGAATACCCGATTCCCAACCTCTCGCCGGACAACCTGATTCAGCTATTCAGGAGACTTCCACCCCGGCTCTATTCGATCGCATCGAGCATTAAGGCAAACCCGGAACAGGTTCACCTCACTGTGGCAGCTGTCCGTTACTACACCCACCGCCGCAATCGCAAGGGGGTGTGTTCAACCTTCCTTGCGGATCGGGTCGCAGTCGGGGAGAAAGCCCCGCTTTACGTTCAACCTAACCGGCACTTCCGGCTGCCCACAAACCCCGACGTCCCCATCATCATGGTCGGCCCCGGAACCGGAGTGGCACCCTTCCGCGCCTTTATGCAGGAAAGGCAAATCACTGGGGCCAAAGGAAAAAACTGGCTGTTTTACGGCGACCGCCACTTTACAACCGATTTCCTCTATCAGCTTGAGTGGCAAGATTACCACAAGGATGGACTGCTCACGCGAATGGACGTTGCGTTCTCTCGAGACACTCCCGAGCGCATCTACGTCCAACACCGCATGCTCGAGCACAGCCGTGAGATTTTCGGCTGGCTTGAAGAAGGGGCGTCCATATATGTGTGTGGCGATGCCTCCCGAATGGCCGCTGATGTCCACGACACCCTGATTCGCATCGTCACTCGCGAGGGAGACAAGAGCCCCGAAGAGGCGACTGATTACGTCAACCAATTGAAAAAGTCCAACCGCTACCAACGCGATGTCTACTGATTCCGCACCTTTGCATCCCAACGAGGCACTGAAAAGCCGCAGCAACTACCTCCGGGGAAACCTGGCGGAGGTCATCGCAGATCCGCTGACAGGATCCATTCCCGAGGAGGAAGTGCAACTTATCAAGTTTCATGGATCTTATCTGCAGGACGACCGCGATGTGCGCGCGGAACGTCGCAAAAAGAAGCTTGAGAAAGCCTACTCGTTCCTGATCCGGGTGAGGGTCCCCGGAGGGGTATGCACACCCGATCAATGGCTCGCGATGGATACCATTGCTGACACCTGGGCCAACGGATCGCTGCGCCTCACCACCCGGCAGGCCTTCCAATTGCATGGAGTGATCAAGAGCAACCTCAAGACCACGATCCAATCGATTAATCAGGCTTTGCTCGATACGATAGCGGCATGCGGCGATGTCAACCGCAACGTCATGTGTAATCCGAACCCGCACCTGTCGGAACTCCACGGGCAAGTGCTCCAAACGGCGCGTGACATCAGCGCCCACCTTCTGCCACACACACGTGCCTATCACGAGATTTGGCTGGACGAAGAAAAAGTTGCAGGGGGAGCACCCGAGGAGGAGCCCATCTACGGAAAGACGTTCCTTCCACGCAAATTCAAGGTCGCAATCGCGGTGCCCCCTTCAAACGACGTGGACGTCTTTGCACATGATCTTGGATTCATCGCGATTGCCGACTCTGAAGGCAAGCTACATGGATTCAATGTCACGGTTGGCGGCGGAATGGGAATGACCCATGGCCGCGAGGACACCTTCCCGAGAGTCGCGGATGGGCTTGGTTACATTCCGGCCGACAAAGTGGTCGAAGTGGCCGAAAAGGTGGTGCTGGTTCAACGGGATTTCGGAAACCGGAGCGATCGGGCCAGGGCCCGCCTCAAATACACCATCCACGAACGGGGCATTGATTGGTTTAAGGGAGAGGTTGAGGCCCGCCTCGGCTGGACCTTTGAGCCGGAGGCTCCCTATGCCTTCTCCAGCACGGGAGACCGCTATGGGTGGGTCAAGGGAGCAGATGGTCGGTTCCACCTCACCCTTTTCATCCAAAACGGCAGAATCAAGGACACAGCGGATTATCCGCTCAAAACCGGGCTTCGCGAGATTGCACGCATCCACAAGGGGGACATGCGTCTGACCGCCAACCAAAACCTCATCATAGCAGGTATTGAGCCAGACGATCGGGCTGCCATTGAACAGCTGATTCATCAATACAAGCTCTACCGGGGGCTCCACCAGACCGGCCTCCGGATGAATTCCATGGCCTGCGTTGCGCTTCCAACCTGCGGACTGGCTCTCGCGGAAAGCGAGCGCTATCTCCCGACCTTGGTGTCGCAACTGGAAGATGTCATGAAAGAGTGTGGAATGCGGGACGATGAGATCGTGATCCGGATGACTGGATGCTCCAATGGTTGCGCCCGGCCGTACTTGGCCGAGATCGGTTTGGTCGGGAAAGCTCCCGGGGTTTACAATGTCTACCTTGGTGCGGCGTTCAATGGTTCCCGACTCAACAAACTCTACCGTGATTCCGTTCCCCAGAACAACCTGCTGCCACTGATCAGCGCTATCATCCGTGACTACTCAATCTCACGCAGACCCGGCGAAAGGTTCGGAGACTTCACAATCCGCTCAGGATACGTGAAGCCCACTCGAAAGGGCCCAGACTTCCACGACGAGATCCGCTACAAGGAATACCAGATCTGAAATTCATATTGTTGTTCACCTCTTTAACGCCCCTGCGGGAACATGGAGAACCGCTCAGGCTTCCCATTTGACGGCCACGCCAATCCAGACGTTCTGAACCCGTATCCGCTCAAACGCCATGCACGGCGGCGGACATCCTGCATCCGATCTCAATCCGGAACGTTTGAGGGCTCCCGCTGGGCAACCACACGCGAATAGGCTTCTTCGAGTGCCTTTTTTAGTCCGGGGACATTCACCGGTTTGAAAAGGTAGTCATTGAAACCAGCCGATTTGGCTTCATTCCTCGTATCCTCCAAAACATTGGCCGAAAGCCCGATGATGTTGCAGGCGAACCCGTTTTCCAAGCTCCGGATCTTTCTGGCGGATTGGATGCCGTCCATCACCGGCATCTGGATATCCATGAATACCACTTCCGGACGCAAATCCATGTAGCACCTCCAACCCTCATCCCCATCCGCGGCAAAGGTCGGCCGATACCCAAGTTTGCGCAACATCAAATCCACCACCTTCTGGTTCACCTTGTTGTCTTCGACCACCAGGATTTCCATCGGGTGACTCTTTGCAAAATCCGACAAGACCCGCGGAGAAGACGCACCATCCACAATGCGCGGCATAGCACTGGTTTGACGCGACGCCGCATCAATCAGGACCTTTTGTAGACTCTTCCGGTGAACCGGTTTCGCCACGTAGGAAAAAAACGGATCCGGCGCGGCTTTCACCGTCGAAGGAACCATCAACACCAACGGAGTACGAACCTGCTGATGCTCCAGCAAGGTAAACAGATCACCGCCAAGCTTCACTCCTCCTTTTCCCGGAAGATCCTGATCAATCAGGATCATGTCTGCCCGGTTACCGTTTCCGACCCATGAAGTCGCCTTCACCGGATCCGAAAATGGAGTCACCTCCATCCCCCACTGCCGCAGAAAATCGGAAACAGCCTGCAGAGAAGACGGATGGGAATCCACCACGATCGCCGACAAACCCATGAGCAGGCGATTCTGAACAAACTCAGCAACCGACTGATCGGGATTTCCCCTCGGAAGCGTGACCGTGAAGATCGATCCTCTTCCGGGCTGGCTCTCGACCCCCAGTCTTCCACCCATAATATCCACAAGGCCCTTGGAAATCACGAGCCCCATCCCACTGCCGCCATACCGCCGTGTGGTCGAGGAGTCTTCCTGCATGAACGGGCTGAATAGATCGGCCATGCGCTCCGGCTTAATCCCTATTCCGGTATCGCGAATGGCGACGTCCACGCTTCCCGGATCATCCGGATGCGGACCCATTACCACACACACATCGCCATGGCTCGTAAACTTCACCGCATTCGCAATCAGATTATTCAGAATCTGGCGCACCCGCGTGATATCACCCTGCATTGCAGGCTTAAACCCAGGCTCCACCCGATACGAAAGAACATTTCCGGAATCCTCCGCCTGACGCGCAAAGAGATCCAGCAAGCCACATACGACCTGCTCAAGATCAAAGGTCTTGCTCTCCAGCTCAATCCGGTCGGCCTGAATCTTGGAAAAATCGAGAATGTCGTTGATCAGGTTCAACAAGGTCTCACCTGATGCGGAAATCGTGTGCACATACTCCTTCTGGGTATCCGTCAGTCGGGTTTCTCCCATCAGGCTCGCCATCCCAAGGATACCGTTCATTGGCGTCCGGATCTCGTGACTCATCGCCGCCAGGAAAGCACTCTTGGCCTGACTGGCGCGCTCGGCTTCCCCAACCGCCTTCTGTAAAGCCAACTCATAGTTATGGGTCTCGGTAAGATCCACAATCAACCCTATCACACCGGCGATTGATTCATCATGCGCACGGTACCGGGCACGGTGCACCATCAGATAGCGCCTTGAACCGTTCCGGTCGACAATCTCACGACTGACGGACAAATGCTCGTGCTCGCCTCCGACCAAACTCACATCCCCTTCTCTTTGCTCGTCGAGAAACCCATTTGCTTCCTGCGGCATTGCTGGCACCGTATCACCGACGCTCTGACCAGCCCAAAACCGGGTGAATGCCGCATTGAACCCGATTACATTTCCAGCCGCATCCCGGAAGTAAACCGGTATCGGCAAGGCATCCAGCAAAGCGGTAAGAAACGCCCTTTCCGATGCTATGGAATGATGCAACAGCTCTTTCTTCCGCGATTGGAACAGGAGGAATATGCCGCCCAAAACCAACATGACCTGAATGGCCCCCCAAAGGACCGCCATCTGGAAGTGGGCAGCCGCCCAGTCCGCGCGCTCCGCTGAGTTATTCATGCGGCTCAGGACATACAATCCGCTTCCATGCACAACATTCTCATCAGCGGCTTCCTCTTCCCCAACCGACAGCCTCCGGAATAATACCGGCCAGCCCGCTTCATCCATTACGCTTCCCCGTGTTTCGTTCCGGATTTGGCTCACCAAAGAGGGAAAAGCGTCCAGCAAATCCGTAGAATTCCCGACCAGATAAGACTCCCTGACACTGATTCCGATCTCCGAATCCATCAGAGGCAACTGAACCAGTTCAAGGACATTGCGCTGAACCGACTCCATTAAACGGGTCGGATCGATATCGATCATCACGTAAGCAATTGGCTCACCGGGACTTTCCAGAGAAAAACCAGGCCCAATTGAATACACCGCACTCGCGTGCCTCACATAGGACGGATCGTCTCCTCTCCTCAAAACCAGCGGCGAAACCCGCATCCCATCAAACTTCGGATCCCGCATCAGGTCACGGTCCTGTTCACTCATCCCGGCCCCCTGCATGTTGTCGCTCTGGACACGGACGGGGCCGCTTTCGGTCCGACGCACCCCTACAAGCGGCACCCCATCTGCACGGATTAATCGAATCTGGGAATAAGATGGATTGGTCTCCACCATCGTCTGGAAAGCGCGTGTGACATTTTCAGCCACGTAATCAATCGATTGGGACTGCCACAGCGCCCCAACATGCCGGGTCATCAACCGAAGATCCGACATCACGTGCGTCAGACCAACATCGTATCGGGCCGCCGCCGCGTCGAGCAACAATGTCTGACGAAACACCCACGTGTCCCGGCTCTCCTCACGGTGGTACCGATAAGACAAAAAGACCAGAACGCCCCACAGCACCGAGAAACACACAAACAACACCATTGCCGGAGTCTTCACCCATGAAGAGGGGCGAAATCGATGCTGTAGAAAATACTTCACAAATCAAATCTTGGGGAAAACGGCGCAGCGGATTGCGACCGTGATAAGCGGTACTATTTTCTAATTATCGGTAAACCGCCCGTCTACCGTAGTTCAAATTTGAGTAAAAGTACCGTCAACTGCCCCGCCAGATGGGTTTTCACATTGTAAAAACACCTCCGGAGCACGCAATACGCCCGGTATCTGCTCTATTCCACAGAGGTTAAACGGACGACTGCCCCACCGCCCGATGCGAGTTTCACGACCAGCTTTCCTGTCGGCTGGAGCTCCTGCTCATCCTTCAGCAAGTCGGTGGCATCGGACCCGACATCAGGCCCATCCGCCCAGATTTCCGCCGTCCACACTCCCTCTTCGAGAAACTCCAATGGGATTTCGAGCTCACGGGCCTCACTGTTTGTAATCGCAGCGACGTACCATTCATTTCCGGAGCGTTTGGCGACAACCGCATATGAACCGATCGCTCCGGCAAGACCAATGGTTTCATCCCACACCGTTGGCACCAACCGGAGGAAATCCTCGCCAGCCTGCCCCTTGATACGATCCGGATGCTCACAAACCACTGTTATTGGACTCTCGAACACCACAAACAGGGCAAGTTGGTGGGCACGTGTGCCCTGCACTTCGGTGGGGATCGGCTGCGGCTGCTGCAAAGCGATCCGGAAATCACCCGGGTGCCGGTTAAGAAAGCCTCCCGGCGTGTAGTCCATCTCACCGAGGAGCCCCCGGGTATACACCAGCGTGCAATTGTGCTCTGGAGTCACCCGATCCGACCACTTGTTGTACTCATTGCCCAAGACCCCTTCACGGGTCATCAGGTTCGGATAGGTTCTCCGGAATCCGGTCGGCTTGTAGGCTCCATGAAAATCCACCATCAGATTGAATGCAGCAGCGGTTTTGATGATGCGGTGATACCACTCGACCATCCACTGGTCCTCGCGAGCCATAAAGTCGATCTTGATCCCGGCGATGCCCCACTCCTTGAACTTCGCGAATAGCTTCACAAAATCGGTCCGCTCAACATCGGTCCAATAAAGCCACAACCAGAGCTTCACCCCTTTTTCAGCAGCATAGCGCCGGACCTCATCCATATCCACCGCAGGATTCACGCCCGATATATCGGTTCCCGGCCGGTCAAACGCCCCATACCACTGCCAGTCGATCAGCTGATAGGGCCAACCCATTTCGGCGGCAAAACTGATATAGCGTTTGATGGTCTCGGTATCCATCTTGACCTCTCCACTCCACCAATGGTCCCATGCCACCATCCCCGGCTTGATCCACGACGTGTCCTCAATTGCACATGGCTCATTGAGGTTGAGAATGAGGTCATTCGAGAGGAAATCGCCGGGCTCACGCCCGAACATGATTGCCCTCCATGGTGAGATCAGGTTGGCCTCGGCCACCACCGCATTAATCTGATCCGGCCTCTTGGCAAGACAAGTGCGCACCATTGCCCCCTCCTTCACCTTATCCGAGTCCTGGCGAAGGTACATGCCCGCGTAATCAACCAAGGCCGCCTCTGTAATCGCGAACATCCCATGGCGCCCCTCCACCACCATCGGCAATCCGACATACGCCGCATCGGGGATACTCCTAAGGGTCTGCTTCACAAAAGGCTCCTCCTGATGGGTTTCAAATCCTTTGTAATCCACCACCCATGCCGGCGCGTCCTCCGGAAAAGCAAACCCGATGGATTCATCGGTCACATGGACCTTGTAGTCGCGTTGCTTCGGTATCCGGTACCGTATCGCCACCCCATCGTCATAGGCCCGGACTACCAGATCATAATAAACCACCTTGACGTTTGGCTCACGGCCCATTTCCACCATTCGGAAAAATGTCTCATTGCAATGGTTCCGGATCTTACTCCGCCTCCCGGGAACAACCGGCTCCCACTCCTCATTTATCGTATGGGGATGCACCGACTCACACACCGTGTGCCGTCCCAGCACCACCCCATCACCCAACTCAACGCGAATCGGAGACTCCTTAATCGCGATTTCCCCATTTGCCTCCACCCGCCACATAAGGTCCGGCACCATGATCACCTCAACCGCCACGTTTCCAGAAGGCGACTTCACAGTGAAACTCTCAGCCGGAAGCAAACCTCCGGAGAAAAAACAAACCATCGGAATCAGCAAATGAAGCAATCTCATGGGTATACTCTCGATAATAATCCTGATCGGGATGGGTCTACCATCAAACATGGATGGAAACCATACCCACTCGAAAGTAAACATATCCCTCCATCCGTCGACCAAAAAAGCATTTCCCACTGACGTCATGACATTGCATCCACCGTGTTATCTATACCAATGCCCCGGGGTGCAAAGGGGACTACCGTCTCCGCAACAGACCATCCCAAAGCAAAGGATGGCTATTCTATCTGCTCACAGCTTGTCGGCGGGACGCCAGTATTCCAACAAGCGCTTCATACAAGCATTCGCGGCTTCGTAAGCCGACGCTGGCGCAGCTAGCATACGTTCCGCATCCTGAACAAACGGATCAGGAATCAGCTCGTCCCGGCCATGATCCACCATGCCGCGCAGGGAGTCCGGGGTGATCTCAAGATGAAACTGCAGACCAATCACATGGTTCCCGAACTGAAA
>JAFGAQ010000148.1 GCA_016933595.1 Opitutales bacterium
ACCAATATCAAACGAAGCTTTGCCCCTTCGGATCGCAAGGCACACATCGCATCAATAATGAGTTTCTCCTCACCCGACCACGTTGAAGCGCCAATTACCACACGGTGGTCATCCTGCATATTCCATCCGGCATCCGCACACATCGCCTCAATTTCCTCATCCGATACCTTGGCGCCGTCCACTGCGTCAAACTTCAGGTTTCCGGTCACCCTCACCCGATTCTGCGGAATCCCTAAAGCCAAAATACGGTCCGCATCCATGGTTGAAGCCGCACCAATCGCGGACACACATCCATGCATGATCGATACACCAAAAGGCATCGCCTTGAGGCGAGCGCTGGTCCGGTCCGAAATCCTCGCGTTGATCAAAACGGAGGGAATTCCACGCTTTTTCGCCTGATGCAGGTGCTCCGGCCACATCTCACCTTCGGTCAATATCACAAGATCCGGTGCCACCCTGAGCCAGGCTCTCCGCACAAAAGGCCAGAAATCGAGCGGAAAGGCAAAAACATGAGCTGCATCCTTTCGATACGTTTCTTTTGCCATCGCGTATCCGGTGCTGGTAGTCGTCGAAACAAAAACATCCCAGTCTGCTGACGAACGCAAACGCTGAATCAGTGGACCGATCGCCAATAGCTCGCCGACACTGACCGCCTGAATCCAAACCCGCTTTCGATCCCCGGACCGCTTCGGGGGAAACTCCACCCATCCAAAGCGTTCCCGCATCATCGGCAAATACCCGCCTCTTCTGAACATCCTCCGCAGATAGTAAGGGATCAGCAGGAGAAACAGGGGAAGATACAGTATGCGGTATAGCCAGATCACAATCCCAACGTGTTCCCTCCCGGATTGACTCGTCAATACTATACGAACATGAGACGACTTGTTCCTCGATCCAAGCTTTCACTTGCACATCCAGCATGTATGGTATTTAAGGGATTGAGGAAACAGCCGATTTGTCTCATTCATTCATCAATCCGTTTGTTCCTCGATCCTGAAAGTATTTAGCTTATCGAAATCTGGATGCCATCATGATATTTGAAACGATCGAGACCGCGCTGGAAGCTCATCCCGTATTGTCTGCCGCAATCCATCTCGGCGCGGTAACGGTCTGCCTGACTTTTTTCCTGTATCTCACAAGCACACGAAAGAAGGAGGTTGAAACAACCAAAGACGATAAGACATTCGCGTATGACATAGAAGGGAAATCCCATTTTCGTCCTGCGAAAGAATCGGCCAATCGCAACCCCGCTCCCGCATCAGAAGCCGGGAAATCGCCTCAGTCCAAGCCACCGGCACCGCCTCCTCCCGGCATTCATTCGCCACGCGCGGCCCCGATTCGCCTGGAAGTCATTCAGGAACCGGCGGATGAAAAGCCATCATCCAACGTGGAAGCGACTGCGCCAACGGATGCTCAGGATGCGACGCAAGCCAAGGACCAATCTCGGGTGAGTATGCCATCTTCTGCCAACCCGGATGAAAAGGAATTCACCATCCGTTTTCCCGAGGGGATGCCTCCAGTTGCCACCAAAGACACGGATCCCGTCGCGCACCACACGAAGGAGGAAACCGCGATCAGGATCTACCAGATTTTTCAGGGAAAAGACGCCGAAACCCTTATCGCGATCGACAGAGAGGAGCATATTCTCGCGCTCAATCCCGGAGCGGAAAAACTGTTCCAGTTTCCAAGCCATGAGCTAAGGGGAAAAAAGATCGAGGATATCATATTTCTTGAACCTGGGGACAAAACAGGGACACCAGCATCCGGATCCGACCCATTCGACGACGACGACGATAAACAAAGGGCGAAAGGGCACGCAAAAGACGGGAGCAGTTTCCCGGTCGGGGTCGAGCTCGAAATGGCAGACCGGCCGTTGGGCATCATTCTGGTGAAGATCCATACGATGGATCTACTGCTTCAACCCGGGAAACCGGTATTTGAGGATCTTCCTGCCGTTGAACCCGAAGCAACCCGGGATTCGGCATCGACGATGGGCGCAATCGCCGCAACAGCAGCTGCGCTGCATCCGATCGTCAGTCAAACCGATCCCGAATCGGCAGAGCCAAAAGCCGTTGATCTCGAGCCCATTGAGCCAGTTTCTGAGGAAATCCCCGAAGCACAGGACACTTCCGACGAATCCGCTCCTCAACCCGAAACAACTCCGGACC
>JAFGAQ010000149.1 GCA_016933595.1 Opitutales bacterium
CTTCGCGTTCATCGGCATGTTCGACGTCTTTGAAACGCTACCCCACGCCCGCGAGGTCATGCACGAGCTTCACCGGATTTGCGCTCCCTCTGCACACATCCTCCTCAACATTCCGGACTTCTCAGACTCCATCTCCTCCATCGGAATGGAACCGCAGCCGGACGGTGGATTCCTGTTCGCTGGCAAATTCTACTATCGTTTCTACGAAGAAACCAATGCCGCATCCCTGCTGGAGTCGGCCGGGTTCAGAATCGTCGACTCAAGGGTGCATTCATGGGAAGAGGAACCGCATGAAAACTTCAGACACGACACCCACCACCACACCAGCCGGGTTTTTCTAATCCGGAAAGCAAGCTGAGTTGGCATTGCTCCCAAGCCGTGCTATAGAGATCGAGTTCCCTCCCGTATCCATCCATGAGACTCCTGCAGATATTCCCGGGTGAAGGTGCGAAAACCGCATGGTTCGCTGCGCTGGGATTTCTCGTGCATTGCGGGCTCGCGATGGGGCTCAGCGTCACTGACGCCATTTTCCTATCGGAACTTGGGGCGGATGAGCTCCCGATGGTCTACGTGATCATGCCCCTGTTCATGATCCTGTTCACCCCACTTTCATCTTATATTCAGTCCAGGTTCTCCATCGAAAAGGCGCTATCGATAGCACTCGTGGCGATTGCCTGTGGGGCCGCAATCCTGGGGCTCCTTTTCCAGACTGCCATCGGGAATGGAAATCCCGGGCTTGTGATCTTTTCCGGAAAGATCTTCACCAGCATCTGGTATATCGGACTCTACACGATATTCTGGAACTTCGTAGACGCCTATTTCCCGCTTTCCGAGGGCAAGCGCCTCTACGGGATTATCAACGCGGGTTCTTGTGGAGGCGTCATTCTCGCCGGGGGATTGCTCACGGCTTTATCCTCACGTGTTGACTCCTTCTGGATTCTCTACATCTGGGCCGCACTGTCCATCCTTTCGATCCCTGTTGGCATAGCCATCCGCAGGAGATTCGTGAACCTCGAAGACACCGGGGAATCGGATACTGAATCCGTCGCCGACACGATCCGCTCCAGTATGAGGGCCGTCAGGCGCTCGAAATACGCGCTGTTCACCGCACTTCTCTACTTCCTTCTCCCCCTACTCAACACCGCCAACGAATACCTCTCCTTCTCGGTATTTTCCAACTATGGCTCCGAACAGGAGATCATCGCCCTCTTTGGGCAACTCTACAGTATCGCCTATGTATTCAACCTGATCATCTCACTTTTCGCATTCAATTATCTGGTCGCCCGCATCGGGGTGAGGAACATCGTCCTGATTCAGCCACTGGTGTATTTTGCCGCCTTCTTCTGGTATTTCAGCGACTTTACATTCGCCGCCGCAGTGTTCGGATTCTTCGCCTACCAGACCATTCTCTGCGCCGTCGACAACAACAACGCCAACCTGCTGTTCAACGCTCTGCCCCACCACGAGAAGCGCTCCATACGCACCTTCATTGAAGGAATGGGAGAGCCAATCGCCATTGCGATCTCAGGCGCTGCCCTGATGTATGGCCTCAACACTTTTCCCACCGGCAAGATTGCGCTCTTCGGCATAGCAACAACCTTCATCGCCGCGATAACCGCCTATATCATCAACCAGCTCTACGTCGGCGGTATAGTTGATAACCTCAAGGACGGCAATAACCGGACAAAAAACGCAGCAGACGCAACCCCGGTATTGCCTTGCAAGCAGTCGCTTTCCCAACTGGAAACGCGGAACGCACATGCCCATACCTCATCGACGCTTCGCATCGACAGCGCACTTGAAAAGCTCACCCAAAGGGCCGGGCCAGAGAGGCCTTACACTGCACGCGCAGCAGCCTCGCGGCTCAGATCCGCGGAGACGGAGGAGATTTTCGGAATACTGGAGATCCTGCGGGTTTCCCGGGATGCGCATGCTATCGTCGATGCGATCCGCGCCAGACTCGACTACACTGAACGGGAAGGTCAAACCCTCATGGATTCCGTCTCCGACGCTGGGCTTGGGGCGATCCCAGGGCTGCTCAACATTCTTCACCATCCGCAATCCGGATATCCAACGCGGTCGCTGGCGTGGAACGCACTGGCCGGATTATCATTTGCTCAGGTTGAGTTTGCATGGGAAGACCTGCTCGTCCAAGCAACACAAGAAGCCGAATTCCTTAGAGAGGTATCTGTCCTGATCCCGGATACCATGGCCGTGCATACCGGGCTATGGATGCTCCGGCGCTCAATTCGGGACCTTGAAGATCATGCATTTGAATGGATGCTGCAAATTCTCGCGACAGCCGGCAGGATTCCCGACCATACGATCATCCTCGCATCGCTCAACTCCGGAAACCCCAAGGATCGCGCCAACGCCGCAGAGATTCTCATCGAGGGTTTGGGAATTACAGGCTTCCGGCACATTGAGACCTACTTCAAAAACTACCGCTTTTCATCAAGTGAAACCGGCGACTCCACAAACGGCATGCCGGAGTCCACTTACTCCGATCCAGCAACTTCCGATATCCACAAGGTCATCCACCTCGCGCTACGGAGTAACCGTCCATGGATTGCAGCCGCTGCCACGCAGGCCTGCATCCGGCGCGAGGCAAATCTTCATCGGGATCTCGTCTGGTCCGCGCTTCCACACACACCTTCATCCTCGCGCAGCTCGATCCTCTCCGAACTTTCAACGGACGACAACAGCATCAACACCTCGCCGGACTCGCCCTTCAAAAGGCTCATGCTCCTGCGGGATTCTCCGCTGCTCGAAATGTTGAGAATACATGAAATCCATGCTCTGCTCGGCTACTTTGATGCGGTGAGCCTACCTTCAGATGCACCATGGCCCGAGGGATTCGTGATGATCCCGCACGCCGATGCCGAATGGACTATCCCGGCCTCACCCAAACGCGTGCGGATTGCACGCGGATTCCCGCTCGGTACGACTTCCGAGCCCGGCGACCGCGAATCGTCGGCTGCTCTCAGAACAACAGCCCCCACCTACGGTCTGGTAATTTCCTTCGAGCGCCTTCAACGCATCCATCAGATCCACCCGAAGGTAGAGCCTTCTATCCTAAGCGAACGCTTTTCGGAGATACCCCCGGCAAATAACCCGATGATCCAAGCGGAACCGTCCCATGCGTAAAGGACTCCATCTCTACTGGGTGCTGCTGCTCATCCTATTTCCGTTCTTTTTCGCCGGAACGCTCTTGCTTAGCCTGGCGCTTCACCACCGTGTTCAATCGGGCGTGCTTCGCGGATTCGACAGCAAACTCAGCAGCCTTGTCACACTGGTGGGGGTGCTCCTTGACGCAGAGCAACATCATAACCTCATGCCGACCACCGATCCCGAATCAGAAACGCAGGAAATGCTCACTTCTGATCGCCCGGATTCCACTCCCGCGATTGACCCGGCCACCACGCCCTTCTACCTTAGACACGTCGACATCATCACCCACATTCGGCGCACGACCGGCCTGACCTACCTCTACACCTTCCACATGACCGGGGAAAACCGGCTCGCCTATGTGCTCGACGGTTCGGAACCCGAGGACTTCTCTCCGATTGGCCAGGAAGACTCACCCCCGGATGGAGCAGCCGCATTGATACTCAAATCCGAAGCGAACTTGAAACCTATCGTGCTACCTGTCCAGAATTGGGAGGCATGGGGGCTCTTTAAATCAGGATTCGGTCCAATCGTCCTTCAGGATGGAAAAGCACAAGGAATGGTCGGTGCGGATATTCCGGTGGGCATCATCATTGAGAGGGAGCGACAAGCCACTCTGGCCACCATCATTTCCGTCATCATCGGAATCGTCCTGACCTTTCTGGTGGCCATCCGGGCATCCCGCTCGCTGGTTTCGCCAATCGCGCTGATCCGTTCCCATCTGATCAAGCTTGCCGGTGGGGACGCAAATACCACGCTGCAGCCGTTCCGCATCAACGAGTTTCAGCAACTCAGCGCCGTGATTTCCGAACTGAGAAATCAGCAGATTGCGCTGGACAAAGCGATTACAACAGGGATCACCGATCACGCGGGAAGTATGGCTGCCGACCAGATGGAAGCACACGGCGGGCAAACCTGTGCAAGCCGGATCGAAAAGACCTCTCACCGTTTCCTGGCCTCATCCCGCAGTGGAACTGCTTCCATCGGATTTCGGGCTCTGTCCCCCTCGTGGAGCGCATTCTGGTGGATACCTCCCATCGCCCCCCCCTTCGCCGGAACCGACCAGCCCGACACTCTGACGGCCTCGAGCCTGGACTTGGGGCTGAAGTTAAGCGCTTCAAGCATCCTGAAAGATCCGTCGTGTATTTCCGATGTGATTTCCCATTCCCGACCGCTCAGCCTGTTCCTGTTCAATAGTGAGTCTGGGGACCTCCATTTTAACCTTTCACCCGATCAAAACGGATGGAAGCTCCTCTCGAAGGGAGACCCCGAAAGGACAATTGAAGGAACCGGCTCGATGCGGCTTGATCCTGCACTTGGTTTTGCCCTCACCTTAAAACCAGGCTCCCCAGCAAATCCAGACTGCATTACGGTGTTTGAGGGATTTGTCGGCATTCAGCTATCTGTCCCTTGAACCCATAATCCAACGCTTCGCGTGAACCTTCGTCGTTTCAGTCACTTGTTAGTCTTACCGCCCACAATTCTATTGGGCTTGCTGTTCATTGGACTTTTGATGGGATTCGAACGCAGGGATGCATGGAAAGCCGAATGGGAGCGCATGAACGACACATGCACCATCCTCCAGAGCTTCGCCACATTGGCATCGGATGCGCGTCCCGAAGTATTCTTCAGGGAAGCCCTGTCCAAGAAATCGGATCATCTACTGCGGATCATTCCGGATCTCCGCTTCGCTCTATTCCGTGACGATCAGATGGTCTACGCATGGCCGGACTCATCTCTGTTCGATTCGATCGACCCCGAAACCCTATCATGGGAGCCCATGACGCATTCGGCAGGCTATCCGGCGTTTCGCGCAAACACTTCAGACACCATTCTGCAGCGGTTCTCGATCCACGATGGCGGATTGGAAACGATCGGGATAGTGGCCTCCCCTGATCCCAATAGAGTCTTTCTTGATACCGGGTTCTGGAAGCGTGCGATTTGGCGCGTCGCCCTGCTTGCGCTCGCCGGCGTCTGGCTTGCGGAATTCCTCGCCCGGTTCCTGAAAACGCGGCTGCAGACGATCACCGAAACAGCCCGAGTCGATGCTGCAGGATTGCCAACAACTGCGGAATCCAAGTCCACAAGGGTTCAGGAGACCGAAGACCTTCAGAACGCCCTCGAAACCCTCAGGAAAACCCTTGGCGCAAAAGAAGTTGAACTCAACCTCCCTCCTGACGAGAAAGATCTGGCGGTTCCCTCCGAAGCTCTCCTCAACTCCCTCCTCGGAGACATTCCTCTCACGTCAACGCTTTCGTCCACCACCCATCGAATGGAGTTGCTCCACCAGCCCAAGGAAGGGGGCGACTGCGTCGCCTTTATTATGAACCCCAACGGATCGCCTCTCGGGATCCATGCACATGTCTCCGGATCCCTCAGCCTTCTGGATCAGGCGACCTGCATCAAGGTGCTTTTCAGAGAGTTCACGGAGAACCGCACGAAATCTATTCCCTCGATCATTCAACAATTATCCGAATGGAAGTGGATCCACGCGATCAACGGGATCACCATTGAGTGCAACGCGGATACCCCCATCGCCCGCTACTACGCAGGCGGTCAAACGTCCGTAGTCGATCTCTCCAAACGTACCACCCGCGTGATCGACCCCACCCATCTCCTGCCTCAAGCGTTAATCGACCAGGTCGAAAAGGCAGAAGACGAACACGACAGCGAAGCGTGGATTCAAACCATCCGCGACCTCTCGAAAGCCAACCCCGGGCATCCCCTCTTCCTCATCCACCCCATCCGTTCGTAGAGCAAAACCCTGCACTTATGTTTCAGGGTCTCGGCAAAATGACTCTATTCTGGATCTTAAGTTTGGATCACAGCTGCTTGCAGTAGACCCGGTGGCGCTTGGTGACTCTGCAACCGAAAGACCGAACGATTCCATGCATGGCCGTATGCTTCTCCGAAACATAGGAAATATATAAATCCTCGAACCCCAAGCGACGGGCCTTTTCCCATCCGTGATAAAACAGGCTCGAAGCCGCAAAGGTGCCATGATATTCGGGCAACACAGCGAAGTTTTCCGATCGAACCCCGCGAATGGTATCGCCCCAGAGAAGTGCATCATAGTTAGGGGCTTCCAAATTGACCCCGACAGGCTCCCCTCGTTCCTCCTGGATCATGAACCATTCCATATCCTTGATCGGCGCGGTTCTTTTCAACATGAACTTCTGGGTCTCAAGATCGGTGATAGAATAGAATAACCCGCTCTCAAAGGACCGGTTTATGACATCGTTGACGATCGCCGCATCCCGGTCGAAATTTTTCACATCATAAGATCGAACGGATGTGCGCTCATGCTTACCGAGTATACGCTCCAGCCGGTCCATCATTTTCTCAAAGACTTGGTTTTCCGGAAAATGATTCCGGAACGAAAGGTAGTCCGAATCTTTTTCAAAACCGCATCCCTCAATCAGAGCTGGATAATAGGCTGGATTATACGCTTCTCCCGTGACTTGCGGTTGGTCAAAGCCCTCGACAAGAATCCCGAAATTGAAGAAGTCCGGCAACGGAGAACATGGACCGCGCACGGTTGTGCATCCACCCTGCTCGACGAGCCAGCGCGAAGCCGCTTCGAACAACTCCAAGGCTGCATCCTGATCATCGATGCACTCGAAGAACCCGAAAAAGCCCTCGTTGTTCGCATGCTGACGCTTGATTCCCGGATCCTGAATTGCGGCAATTCTCCCGCTGACTTGCCCCTCTCTTTCGAGTATGAACAAAGCCCGGCGCGCGGATTTCCAACAAGGGTTTTCGGCCTTGTCCAGAAGGACGCGAGTCTCCTCGATGGGACGAGCCCGATGGTATGGATCGTCACGGTATATGAATTGCGGAAGCTTGAGAAACTGCTCGAAGGCGGGATCGGTGTTTTCGATACGACGGATGCCCATATGGCGTGGTGCGTTTAGGCGATAATCAAAGGGTTAACGTTGCAAGCCCGATCGTTATGATGTGTTCCCACTCCCACATTATCGAGCCAGTCCCGGTCTTCAGAAGGATACCGGACTCCCGCCCACCCGATTCGGCAAGAATGCAGATAGGAGTATCCTTGGCAATCCTGGCCGGTTCTTGCATGAAGACAAGCCCACCATTGCAGGCATACCTTCTTTCAAACCCATTTTACAACCGCTCAGACAAACGGCGTTCAACTCATGGCACACCCTCAGTA
>JAFGAQ010000150.1 GCA_016933595.1 Opitutales bacterium
GACCATGAGAACGGTCATGTTTTCGCTTTTCCTCAGTAGGGCCAGAAGCTCCTGCATTTCCTCGCGGGTATTGGCGTCGAGGGCGGAGAATGGTTCATCCATGAGCACAATTTTTGGGCGCGCAGCGAGCGTCCGGGCGATGGCCACCCGTTGGCGCATCCCTCCGGAGAGTTGATTGATGCGATGGTGCCGGAAGTTTTCTAAACCCATGATTTCCAGGAGATGGTCGGCGTAGTGGATTTTTGACATTCCGGCATCCACGCTTTCGAACCAGTTTTGATGGTGGCGCAGCGAGAAGCAATAGTGAACGTTTTCCCGCACGTTGAGCCATGGGAAGAGTTGGTATTGCTGAAAGATCATTCCCCGGTCTGGGCCGGGTCCCTGAATCGGCTTTCCTTCGGTCATCACTTCGCCGGAGGAGCAGGCCTCGAATCCGCCCGCGATGTGCAGGAGTGTGGATTTGCCACAGCCTGAAGGCCCGACAATGGTGACCCATTCTCCCCGCGACACCGCGAAGCTAATGGATTGCAACGCCTCAACCTGCATCGCTGCGGCCCCATAGGACTTGCCCACTTCTCTGAACTCCAATACCTTCATGGCTGCTTTCCGGCTAGTAATCCACGCTTCCTCTCCAGGGGAACAGTTGGCGATTGAGCAGGTGAAAAAGGCGGTCGACGGCTAGGCCCAGCAGGCCCAGCGCTACCAAATAGAGAAAGATCTGATCGGTCTGCAGGTAACGTTGAAACCGGATGATACGGAACCCCATGCCCGCGTCGGCAGCCACCAGTTCCGCGACGATCAACCAGGTCCACGCCCAGCCATTGCACATGCGCAGTGCATCGAAGATGCCCGGCATGGATTGCTTCATGATGACCGATGAAACAGCCTCTCCGTGGGTTCCTCCCAGGCAATAGCAGGCACGTAGCAAGGATTCAGGCACCTGTTTGACTTCATTCCCGACCATGAGGAGAAGCTGGGAGAAGGTACCCAGAAAAATCAGCAGGACTTTGGGCGCCTCATCGACCCCAAATAGAATGATCAGCAAGGGGATCAACGCGGGAACGGGAATGTAGCGCACGAATTCTGCGACGGGTTGCAGGAGTCCGTCGACCCAGGCATAGGTTCCCATCGCAATTCCGAGAGGGATGGCTAGGACCGCGGCAAGGAAGAATGCAAGCGTGACCCTCATGATGCTGGTTCGAAGATCGGTTCCAAGCTGATGCAGCGAATCGCGTGCCTGCTCCCGGATCGCGAGTTCGTGCCTGCTGGTCCACGGCAGTGAACGGGATTCATGATGCGATTTGGCCGCCTGGATGCGGTCGCGGGTGTCCGGTCCATAGCCCAGGTAGTCGCAAAAACGATTCCATGTCGCGATGGGTGAAGGGAAAAGGGCAGCCTTTTCTTCCTTTGCGAATCGATCACTCAACACCCCCCAAGCCAGCAGCAGCAACAGAATACCCGTGAGCCCGCTCAGGACGACTCCCGAGGAGGGCAGTGGGGCTTTGGGTCTGGTGAGTTGTTGAAGCACCCCTTCCATTCAGCGGAATGAATGCCATATTCACATGGTGGCTGAATTCTGAGCTTTTCCGCTTAACAAGTCCTCACCAATCATGAGCTTTGGCATGTTCTTTGCGGTTGGAACCCGATGGCGTATCGATACCGACAATCCGGGACCTCTCATGTGTTTCACTCCTTGAAAGAGTTGCTGGCCAAAGCGACTCCCTTGAGGTCCGGGGATGTATTGGCCGGGGTGGCAGCCTCGAGCGAGGAAGAGCGGGTCATCGCTCAAATGGTTCTCTCTGAAGTGCCGTTGGGCCGCTTCCTTGAAGAATGTGTGGTTCCATATGAAGAGGATGAGGTGACCCGATTGATTCTGGATTCGCATAATCCGGAAGCCTTCCGGCCCATCCGCAATCTGTCAGTCGGGGAGTTCCGCAACTGGCTGCTTCGGGATGAGACCGATACGGCGACGCTCAGTAGGGTGGCTCCGGGGATAACCCCTGAGATGGTAGCCGCTGTGAGTAAAATCATGCGGGTGCAGGATTTGGTGTGGGTGGCTTCGAAATGTAGCGTGGTGACGCGGTTTCGCAACACGATCGGGCTGCCGGGCACTTTTTCCGTGCGCCTTCAGCCCAACCATCCAACCGACGACTTGAAGGGCATCGCGGCATCTACCCTCGATGGGCTTCTCTACGGTTGTGGCGATGCGGTGATCGGGATCAATCCCGCCACCGACAATGTCGACAATACCTGTCGCCTGCTCGACATGCTCGATCACCTGCGCGAACGTTACGCCATCCCCACGCAGAGCTGTGTGCTGACCCATGTGACCAACGCCATGCAGGCGATCCAGCGCGGCGCACCCCTTGACCTTTGCTTTCAGTCGATTGCGGGAACCGAGGCCGCCAATAGCAGTTTCGGGATTTCTCTGGCTCTCCTGCGGGAGGCATACGAGGCCACGCTTGCGCTCAATCGGGGAAGTGTTGGGCAAAATGTCATGTATTTTGAAACAGGGCAGGGCAGTGCGCTTTCGGCCAATGCCCACCATGGGGTGGATCAGCAAACGCTCGAAGCGCGGGCGTATGCAGTGGCCAGAAGGTTCAATCCGCTGCTCGTCAACACGGTTGTCGGATTCATCGGACCCGAGTATTTGTTCAATGGCAAACAGATCCTCCGGGCCGGGCTTGAAGATCATTTCTGTGGCAAGTTGCTCGGTTTGCCGATGGGGGTGGATGTGTGCTATACCAACCATGCTGACGCGGATCAGGACGATATGGATGTCCTGCTGACCTTGCTTGGAAACGCGAACTGCAACTTTGTGATGGGTATTCCGGGTGCTGATGACATCATGCTCAACTATCAGAGCACTTCTTTTCACGACTCAGTGTATTTGAGGAAGCTGCTGCGCAAGACCCCCGCTCCAGAGTTTCAGGAATGGTTGGAGCGCATGGGGATTCATCAGAGTGATGGCCGACTCCTCCCGGTGGGACAAGGGCATCGGATGATTGAAGAAGCCAAACAGGAGGCCAGATCATGAATGAAAACGATACGATGAGTAGCGGCCCCGGACCGCAGCCGACCGTGGACCGGGATCCGTGGGATGCGCTTCGGGGAATGACCGATGCCCGCATCGCGCTTGGGCGCTGTGGCGCCGCTCCTCCCATAGCCGCGGTGCTGGATTTCCGTTTGGCCTATGCCAGGGCGCGGGATGCCGTCCATAGCCCATTCCGATCGAAGGAGCTCGCGGATGCACTGAGCCGCATGCACCCTTGCCTGTTGCTGGATAGCCGGGCACCCGACCGCCATAGCTACCTGAGTCGTCCCGATTGGGGGCGGCAGCTTTCCGATTCCTCCCTTCAGGTTCTGGATCAGCAGAAGGTGC
>JAFGAQ010000151.1 GCA_016933595.1 Opitutales bacterium
AAACATCATTCGCCGGAGGTGGCATACTGAAGCGCGTCCGAATCGGCATCTTGTGCCCGGATCCCTATCCGGATCGTTCCGCCTGCCCGGACCGATCGATTCCCAATCGAAAGCAATACCGGTGGGCTGTTGAGCGCAACATACTGTATCGCGCCTAGATCGGGAGGCTGACGCATCGGTCGTCCGAAATAATCCGCAAGAAGCCAGTCGACGCCGAGTACCATACCCAATGCGGGAGAATCAGAATGAAGAGACAAATCGGCAGGCGGGTTCACAAACAACGGGTCGCCGACAACCGGATTCACACCAACAACGCCTTCGGGAAGCGGTCCGACAGGCCCATGAATCAAGTTATTCGTGAGGACTGTCTTGGGCATTGCAGCCTCTCTGACCCGCATCTGATACTGCCTGTTCCCACTCAAAATGTTATTCATCACCACGAACCCCGCATCATCCGGATGCACACTCTCGATGTAAATACCGCTTCCGGAAACAGCCCCACCCGCTTCGCGACCACAGCGGAACACTGAATTGTTGACGATGCGGACATCGGTTTTCGGACCGGTATGGGGAACAATCCAATTCGAGATTTCGATACCGGCATAGTAGCAATCATGAACCAGGTTATTGAAGATTCGAACCTGATCTGTATGTCCTCACATCTCCGAACTGACCGCGATCCCGATAGGAGTGGATGTTGTGTTGCAGAAAACATCCACGTCCGATAGCGTCATCCCGGTATTACGGGCTCCGATGTAAATCCCGACTTCTCCCGCCTCATGCACCGCAGGATCATAATTCTCGGGAAGATCATGCACCGCATTGTGATGAACGCTTCCATGCAAAGAATTTCCTTTTACGCAAATCCCTTCACCTCCCTCATAAAGACCCACCCCATCCGCAACCGAATTGTGGCATACCTCAAATTCCACGCAGGATGATATCGTGATACACTCCTCGGTGCCGCCGTTCACTGCGCGCCGGACTGAGTTGCCAGAGACCATTACGTTTCCACAATCGCGGAGCTTGATTCCGGAGGAATGCGTATCGAATGTGGTGTTGTCCAATATCTCAATGTGATCACTTCCATAGGCATTGATCCCGGAACCGGTCGAATTACGGATATTCAGGCAGCGCAACCGAATATAAGACCGACCCGATAGCTGGACCAATCCATCTCCATAACGGATTGGAATCCCGGTTCCGTCCAAAACAACGTCACCCGACCCCTCTCCAACGAACTGAATCCAAGCATCGGACTCGCCTGAGAACGGCACCACCAAACGCTCTTGGTATAGTCCTGGCAGGATGTGAACCGTCGTTCCCGGACCGGACTTGTCCGCTGCCCGTTGAATGGTCTTGAGAGCATCGGATGGAGAGTTACCTGCCGCACTGTCATTCCCGTATTGAGCATCCACGTATAGATCCGGGATCCGGGGAACAAGAAAACAAGCATCATCATACAGCATCTGCCCCTGTGGAGAAATGGAGTTATCCTGATAGGACTTTCCCAAAACCACAACACTTGGAAGTCCCACCGCATGGCCTGGCACGACCAACTCCCGGACAATCTGATCATTCCTTAACACAGCAATGGATGCGTCGATCCGATAGTGAATCGATATCTTCTGCCACTCGTTCAGGACGTCAAATTCACCTTCGGCGTAATCATAGACTACCGTACCATCAGAAGCGCGGTATTCCAGAAAACCCTTGTAAACATCATCTTGCTGGCGCATCCGGAGAACAGCTACAGCATACCACAAATCTCCGCCCAAAATACCCGCCACCCGGAACGTATTTCCCATGAACCAACCTGAATCGGATGGGATCGAAATCCCATTGGGATGAAACCAAAAAGTATAGGTCCCCTCGCTTGCCTCGCGCGGGATAGGAGTCGATAGAAAGCAGTCCCCGGCTTCCACCGTCACAGACATAGCCTTGGAACCGCCCACACCCACCCCATCGAAAATGCCAGGAGCATCTTCATCTGCTTGATCGGGAAAGGAGGACCAACTGGCGAGAGATCCGCTTTCAAAATCATCCTCAACCCAAACCCATGATGAGCCGGTAGGATTCTGGGCACTCACTTGTAAAAAAAGCAGAACCCCGGCGAGAGCGAAGCCATAGCTCAAACCGATCCTGATTCTGAATACATCCAATCGTTCGAGCATCCAACTGATGAATCTCATTGCATGATCTCTATTCCGAATTTCCATAGTGTATTCCTTGCAACCCGTCAATCAACACCCGATTAGGAAGTGTTAAAGGATTTACCTCCAATCAGGTCATGCTTTCCGCCAGCGAAAGCTCGCGGGCTACCATTCCTGCGGCCTCAGCTTGTTTACCGAAGCATTCACCTGAACATTGTGAAAGCATCAGATGTCAGTTGAATGGGCATCCATTTCCATGTATGGATCATGCCAACCGGATCAAAGTACAGGCAAGCTGGCATGCAAAGCCCAGAAGCTCAATTGAACCACCTCAACAATCCCAATCCATGTTCACAAAGACAAATCCAGATGGGTATATTGAACCCATCAAAGGTATCTGCTACAAGACACTGGTACACGGAAACCGAACATTACTGGCCGAGTTTCTCCTAACACAAAACCACAAACTACCACGCCATTCTCATCCTCACGAGCAAACCGGGTATCTTGTGGACGGACACATCGTTCTTACCATTGGCTCCGAAAGCTTCGACGTTTGGCCCGGGGACAGTTGGTGTATCCCCGGCAATACTGAACACGAGGCATTCGTCATGGAAGACTCGACCGCAATTGAAGTGTTCTCACCGGTAAGGGAGGACTACCTTCCCAAACTGGTGGAGCCGAGGAGGATCGAACTCCCGACCTCTTGAATGCCATTCAAGCGCTCTTCCAACTGAGCTACGGCCCCTTATCCCATTGTTTCATCCCTGAATTGAACTGGATGAAAATGAAAGTCGCTGTTTGTAGGGGCGGAATAGCCTGTTGTCAATACATCAAGTCACACTGGAACAAGTTTTGCCGGATCATGCGACACGCCACTCCAAATTCCTCAATACGGACCTAAGTAATTCTCAGTATTTGACCGAACAACCATAAGCCTGGGTGGTATGGACGGCCACCGGACGGCCTTCACGGTGCGCTTCATAGGCCTCTACCAGATAATTCTCGGCCTTTTCAATATCTTCCACCCTGGCCGAACTGATACTATCGATAGCCCCTTGGTATAAAAGAACTCCCTCCGGATCGATCAGGAACATATGTGGGGTGGCTTTTGCGCCGAACAGACGCCCGATCTGCCCATCCTCATCCAATATCATAGCGGTCGATGCAGCTCCGACCGATGCGGCCTTTTGCAGAGTTTCAGCCGGGGACATATGTCCCTGTTTTCCCCTTGCTCCTGAGTTAATCGACAGCCAAATGACGCCGACTTCAGTCAACTGCTTCTGAAGCCCTTGCATCGCCCCGGACTTGTAATACTTCTTCACAAATGGGCACCCGTGATTGTACCACTCCAAAACAACGTATTTACCCCGGAAGTCGCTCAGTTTGTGAACCTTTCCGTGAGCATCGGTTCCTTGAAACTGGGGAGCGGCTTCCCCACTTGCAACGGATGCAGTTGCATAAAGGGGAAGGATGAGCATCGTAAGTCCAACAAGCAGCGTTTTCATCATATTGTGACAATCGGGTTTGAACGGAATCCTATACGCCATACAACGAAAACGGACGCTTCACGATTTCAATCAACATGGAAAAGACGAACCAAACGGAAACGGCTACGCCTCAGGCTTTTTGGGATCTGCTACGTACCGAAGCGGAGGCTTCGATTCAAAGGGAACCGGTTTTGCGCACCTGGCTGCATGCCCGGCTCCTGCGCTACAGCTCTCTTGAGGAAGCGGTCGCGTGCAACCTGGCCGAAAAGCTGAATTTTCTACGCGACAGGGAATCCTACTTGCACGATGTTTTCCTGCAAACCCTGCATGCCCATCCCGATATCATGGAATGCATCCGGGCGGACATCATCGCAAACTACGAACGGGATCCAGCCTGCAGGAATCATTTCAATCCATTGCTCAACTACAAGGGATTCAAAGCTATAACCGGACACCGCATTGCTCATCAGATCTGGCTTTCCGGACAGGAGGAACTGGCGTTGCACCTCCAAAGCCTTGTTTCGGAATACTACGGTGTGGATATTCATCCGGCGGCCCGTTTTGGAAAGGGCATTCTACTGGACCATGCGACCGGTTTCGTGGCAGGTGAAACCTCGCAGGTAGGGGATGACGTTTCGATCTTCCAAGGAGTCACGCTCGGTGGCACAGGGAAAGAGTGCGGAGACCGTCATCCCAAAGTCGAGTTCGGGGTCCTCATCGGAGCCGGAGCCAAAATTCTCGGGAATATCCGCATCGGAGAATGTGCCAAAATTGGTGCGAACAGCGTGGTGCTCGACGATGTCCCCCCTCATGCGACTGTCGTAGGAGTCCCGGGTCGAGTCATCGGCATGAACACCGAGTCCATCCCATCTCACGGAATGGACCACCGAGTGTGCTGATGCTTCGCCTGAAAATCAAAACCACGTCGGTCCCAAAAGACGGCAACCCGGATCGACCGGGTTGCGATTATCATTGCCATCGGGAGCCAACCAAAGCCCTCAGAAACCGCGGCGCTTTACCTTCTCAAAGTCGGATCGAGCCATCATCTTGACAAGGTCCTCGAAGCGTGTCTTAGGCTCCCATCCCAGTTCTTTCTTTGCGCGGCTGTAGTCCCCGATCAACAGTTCAACCTCGGTTGGGCGGTAGTACTGCGGGCTAACCCTGACTCTGACCTTTCCGGTCTGCGGATCCACACCGGTCTCCGATGCACCCTCGCCTCTGAACTCGAGTGGAATCCCGATTTCGCGGAATGCCAAATCAACAAACTCACGCACCGTGTGGGTCTCGTTCGTCGCCAACACGTAGTCCCGCGGGGAAGCCTGCTGCAACATAGCCCACATGCCCTCCGTGTATTCCGGAGCATATCCCCAATCACGCTTGGCATTGAGGTTACCCAGCACAAGATCCTCCTGGAGCCCGTGCGCAATCCGCGCCGCCGCCCGCGTGATCTTGCGGGTCACAAAGGTTTCGCCCCTTCGCGGGGATTCATGATTGAACAGGATACCATTGACCGCGTAGAGCCCATACGCCTCGCGGTAATTTACGATGATCCAGTATCCATAGAGCTTGGCCACTCCATACGGAGATCTGGGATAAAACGGAGTCTCCTCATTCTGGGGAACGGACTGAACCTTCCCATATAACTCACTGGTCGAAGCTTGATAAAAGCGGGTTTTCTCCTTAAGCCCCACTTCCTTGATCGCATCCAGAAAACGCAAGGTACCCACCCCATCCACCTCAGCCGTGTACTCCGGGACCTCAAAAGACACCTTTACGTGACTCTGGGCCGCGAGATTGTAGATCTCATCCGGAGCAAGCTTCTCAAGCAGACGGTTGAGGTTACTGGAATCCGTCAAGTCACCATAGTGAAGGAAAAACCGCTTTCCCGAAACGTCGGCGTTGTTGTAGAGGTGATCAATTCGTCCGGTATTAAAGGAGCTGGAACGCCGGATCATGCCATGGACTTCATAGCCTTTGTCCAGCAACTGCTCTGCGAGGTAGGAGCCATCCTGTCCGGTTATTCCCGTAATGAGTGCTTTTTTCATATGCGGGCTCAACACTGAAGGATCATTCGATCAAAGGCGAGCCTGAAAGCGGCCCGGGACCCACTCTCCGGATCATTGGGTGAGCCTATTCCGAAGCACCTTCGAAGGTCAATTGTCGGCCTCAGTCTGACAACAGATCGATGACACTATGCCTTGTAATAGCGGGAGGGGGGATGCTTCACACAGTTACGGGTATCCAGAAGAACAGCCTCAAAACCTGAGAAATCAAAGTCGACGTAATCCCGATGCGCAGTTGCCAGAAGAACCAGGTCGTAAGCGTCCTCCACGGGGTGCGATCGACGGGAGGCAAGATCGCTGTGGTTACGGGTTGGCTCGATCTCGGGAATGTGCGGATCGTTGTAAGCAACGGATGCCCCGAGCTGCTCAAGTTTTTTCATGAGCACATAGCTTACCGACTCCCGATCGTCATCCACATCCGGTTTATAGGCTAATCCGAGAATCAGTATTCTGGAACCATTGACGGACTTTCCGATGCGATTGAGGGACTCGACTACCTTGGACACCACATAGTTCGGCATCGAGGTATTGATCTCGCCAGCCAACTCGATAAACCGGGTATGCTTCTCGTATTCACGCGCCTTCCATGTAAGGTAGAAAGGATCAATCGGAATGCAATGCCCGCCCAATCCGGGCCCCGGATAAAACGGCATGTATCCAAATGGTTTCGTGGACGCGGCTTCGATCACCTCCCACACATCGATGCCCATCGCTTCGTATACCACCTTCAATTCATTCACCAATGCGATGTTGACCGACCGGAATATATTCTCGGTCAACTTGGTCGCTTCAGCCGCGCGGCATGAGCCCACGCGATGAACCTTATCCACAACCGATCCATACAAGGAGGCGGCCCGCTCAAGGCAAGCGGGAGTGAACCCACCCACAACCTTGGGAATGGTTTTCACGGAGTAATCCCTGCGCCCGGGGTCCTCCCGCTCGGGAGAATACGCCAGATTAAACCCTAGGCCTGCCTGAAGCCCGGATCCATCCTCAAGAATCTTCCGCAAATCGGTGTCGGTCGTCCCTGGATAGGTCGTGCTTTCCAAAACAACCAGCTTGCACTCCACCGGTTTTGATGGATTACCCGCAGCCAACCACGACTGACAGTCCGCATCGGAACAAGGCTTTTCGGCGGATAGTCCATCGGACCCGGCCAGATAAGGTGCAATCGATTGCCCCGTTTGCACTATATACGACAAATCGGGCTCACGATGCCGGTTCAAGGGAGTCGGCACACATATGATTACAGCGTCCACCCACCGAATAAGGGCGAAATCAGACGAGGCCTTGAATAGTCCGGACTCGACGACCGATCGGATCTCATCCGCCTCTATATGCTTGATGTAGCTCTGGCCGGAATTGAGCAACGCTGGCTTCCGGGTGTCAATATCCAGGCCAAGCACCCGAATCCCGGATCGGGCAAACTGAATGGATAATGGTAACCCCACATACCCAAGCCCGATGATTGCCACTTTTGTGTCCCTGTGTTGATACTCCATACGAAGGAAAACCGGTAGTGTGCTGACAATGGTTCCGCAGGGATCTTAAAATCCCGCAATACCGAACACACTGCAAATTTGAGACATGCTAAACCAGGATGGTCAGGTTGACGCCAATTAACGATGGTGAATCTCCTGCATGTCAGGTGCCACAGTCGCCAAGGCTTCTTCCATGGTGGAGGTGCCCTCTTTGACTTTTAGCATGCTGTCCTGATGGAGTGTCTTCATGCCGGCATCCATTGCGAGCTTCTTGATGTCATTGGTATCCTTACCTGTGTTGATCGCCCGCACGAGATCCTCGTCGATGAGCATGAGCTCATGGATCCCCACCCGGCCCTTGTAGCCACCCGATGCCTTATTGGGACCGGAGGTAGTATTGGCCCGGTAGATCTGACCGGTCCAATTGACTGCCCGCTTCAGGATCTCGGATTCATTCCCTTCAGGAATATAGGGCTCACGTGACACTTTACAAACACGTCGCATCAGACGTTGGGCGCAGACACACAACAAGGACGCCGAAACCATGAAGGGCTCGATCTGCATATCCGTCAGACGGGCAATCGAACTCGGAGCATCGTTAGTGTGAAGGGTGCTGAACAGCAAGTGACCGGTAAGTGCCGCCTCGACCGCAATTTGCGCCGTTTCGAGGTCTCGGATTTCCCCCACCAGAATGATGTCAGGGTCCTGCCGGAGAAAAGCACGCAAGGCAGAAGCGAAGGTCAGCCCGATCTTACGGTGCATTTGCATCTGGTTCAGCCCGGCAAGCGTATATTCGATCGGATCCTCGGCCGTGCGGATGTTCACCTCCACCCGATTAATTTCATTGAGAGCGGAGTAAAGGGTCATGGACTTTCCGGAACCGGTAGGACCACAGTGCAGGATCATTCCATACGGCCGACGGATGACCGTCCGGTATTTAGCGAGATTCTCCTGAGAAAACCCAAGATCCGGCAGCGGCAGTGTGCTTTTCTGCTTGTCGAGAATACGCATCACACAGCCTTCACCATGGTTCAAAGGCGCGGTTGCTATACGTAAGTCAATGTCGATATTCCGTCGATTGAACTGCTTATAAACAATACGGCCGTCCTGCGGAATGCGCTTTTCGGCAATATCCAGATTGGCCATCACCTTATAGCGGGCCAACAGGGATTGACATATCTTGGAGGGAATACGCAGTTTTTCAGAGCACTGACCATCCACCCGCACACGGACACGCGCATCCCGTTCAAACGGTTCAACGTGAATATCACTCGCCCCCGAGAAATAAGCGTCCTCAACGATACGGTTGGCAAGTTCGATGATCGGGGCCGACTCCTCGGTCGCACCGCCCTCCTCATCCATGGCCGATTCATCGATATCGACGCTCATTCCGAGGCGCTCCACCACATCGCCAAAACCGATGGGGATCATGGACTCGTCCTGGCCGCGGAGCTTCTCCGCCAAATCCTTCTCCAACGCCAGCAACACAATGACCTTCATCCGGGTCTTCTGCTGGATGGTGTTGGTCAACTGCATCTTGAACGGACTATCGAGGGCAACCACCAAATGATTACCCACGATCCCGATCGGCAACACCTTGTGCTCTGTGCAGAAATCCTTGTCCAGATACTCAAAAGTCTGCTCATTCGGCACATACGACTTCGCGTTGAACGGATAAAGATCGAACGCCCGGGACCTGGCGATGAGCAGCATGTTCTCGCTCACATTGTGCTCTTCCATAAGAAGCTTTTCAATCGCTTCCCCGGTCAGTTCCTGATCCATTCCGAGAATTTCGGTAGCCGCCTCGGTCCCCAAGACCTTAAGGGTCACCAACTCCCGGATGATACGAGATTGTATTCGTCCTAGTGCCACAAAAACTAGCATCCGGTTGAGGCTGGGGATGTCAACAGTTCATTCACTCCACCAATTGCCAAAAACACGGGTTTTTCGGAAAATGGCTTGCTTCCTCACCTGCGGATCACGCCAATCGGAAGCGGACCCATGATACTTGGAATAGAAAGCTCCTGTGATGAATCCGCGCTTGCGGTATTTGATCCCACATTCGGCATCCGATGGGAGAAAGTCTCGACACAGATCGATCTCCACGCCGTTTACGGTGGAGTCGTGCCCGATCTGGCCAGCCGTGAACACCTCGCCGCCTTCGAACTGCTCATGGAGGAATGCCGAAACCAGGATGCATTTAAACACATCGGCAGAATAGCGGTCACCTGCGGCCCCGGCCTCGCTTCCTGCCTTGCGATCGGGCTCGCCCTTGCGCAAGCCATTGCCAACGCCACCGCTAAACCGCTCTGCGGGGTGAACCATCTCATGGGGCATGCGTTTTCACCCTTCATACCCCTCCACCGGAGTTCACCCGCACAATTCGAAGCGGATTTCAAGCGGCTCCTGCCTCACCTTGGCTTGATCGTCTCCGGAGGCAACACCATGCTCATCGAAGTGGCAACCGACCGCTCGATCCGGGTCATCGCATCCACGGTGGATGATGCCGCCGGTGAAGCACTGGACAAGGGAGCCAAGCTTCTGGGGCTTGGATACCCGGGAGGCCCACGAATTGAGGAACTGGCCCATCATTCCACCCAGCCATTCGCGCATCCGTTTCCGGTTTCATTTCCAAACCCCGAGGACCTCAAATTCAGTTTCGCCGGCCTCAAGACAAGCCTCCGCTACATGCTCGAAAAGCTCAGTGACGACGCTCTCCAATCGAATCTCGCATCGATATGCTTCTCCTACCAGCAGGCGGTGGTGGATCAGCTCATCCGCAAAACCCGTCAGGTACTGCAATCGGGACGCTACCGTTCCATCGGACTATCCGGTGGAGTAGCCAACAACACGCCGTTGAGAGAAGCATTCGTTCATACCGGACGGAAATCGGGGGTTCCTGCGCTCGTCGCTGACAAACACCACACCGGCGATAACGCCTCAATGATCGCCTTCGCTGCATGGATCCAGCCACCCGGCCTCCTCCCCCATACGGCAGACTCCCCACTGGGTTTCCATCCCTCCATGCGTCTCTGAGAGCCGGACACTTGCCTAACAGCCCTGCTGCAAGGCCAAGAAATACGGTTTAGCCCATGCGCCGGAAACAGAAACGGTTGCAAAACGGTCAATGGGGCTCGATCAACTTAAGAAAACCAGCCTCGTCCAGCACTTTGACGCCAAGCTCCTGTGCCTTTGCCAGTTTGCTGCCCGCGGATTCACCCGCCACCACATAGTCCGTCTTGCGACTGACACTCCCCGACACCTTTCCTCCGTTCTTTTCAACAATCGCCGTGAACTCATCCCGTCCATAATTCGGCAAGGTTCCCGTCAACACGATCGTCTTTCCCTTCAGGGGCAGATCTGAACTCCCACCGGCCCCATCCGCAGACTGCACCGCCAGTCCCAACGCCACGAGTTCAAACATCAACTCCCGGTGAACCGGATCCGCAAAATACAAGGTCACGCTTTCCGCAATAACCTCTCCAATTCCAGACAAACGCATCAGATCCTCTTTTGAGGCATCCATCAAATCCATCAAATCGGGATAGGCGGCAGTCAGTTCCTTGGCAACCGATGCCCCCACATGAAACAAACCCAAGCCGTGCAACAGCCGCCAGGTAGGTCTGGATTTGCTCGATTCTATCGCGGCAAGCAGATTCCGGGCAGACTTTTCTCCAAACCGTTCAAGCGAAAGCAGATCCTCCATACGGATACGGTAAAGGTCGGCAACGCCCCTCACGAGTCCGGCCGATACCAACTGGTCAATAACGGACTCTCCAAGCGAGTCGATGTCCATGGCATGTTTTCCGGCAAAATGCTCAAGACGGCGCCGGATCTGAGGAGGACATACCGGATTGTCGCACCTCCATACCACTTCATCCGACAAGCGGATCAGCTTACTCCCGCAAGCCGGACAAACCGCCGGAAAGACGAAAGGCTGCACATCCGCGCCCCTACGCTCCACCACTGGCCCAATGACCCTCGGAATAATCTCTCCCGCCTTTTCGATCTCGACAAAATCACCCGGTCGCAAATCCCTGCGGGCGATTTCATCCGCGTTGTGCAATGTCGCACGCGACACTGTAGAGCCCGCAACCCGAACGGGATCAAGCTCGGCTACCGGAGTCACCGCGCCAGTGCGGCCCACCTGCAGGCTGATCTCCCGCAAACGGGTAACGGCCCGTTCGGCGGCGTATTTGTATGCGATTGCCCACCGCGGCGCTTTCGAAGTGCTGCCAGCTTGACGCTGCAAAGCCATGTCATCGAGCTTAACCACCGCGCCATCGGTATCATAGGGCAATTCGCGGGCCGCCTCCCTTAGGGACACAATCCGATCCCACGAGGCATCCGGCCCCCGGCAAAGGGTCGTCAGTTCCACAACCGGCAATCCCCATTCCTTGAAAAGGGCGTGCATATCCGCCTGACTAAAGACCATCGTCGGTTCGCATGCGCCCATCCCGTAGAGCCTCACCTGCAGCCGACGGCTCCTCACCATCTCCGGATCCAACTGCTTCATCGTCCCCGATGCCAGGTTTCTGGGGTTGGCGAAAAGCTCTAATCCATCACGCTCCCGCATTGCGTTGATCTCGCGAAAAACCTCACGGGGCATAAAGACTTCGCCCCTTACCTCCACCAACGCCGGGATGCGAGCGCCCCTCAACGCATGAGGAACCCCCGACAAGGTTGCAAAATTGCGGGTCACGTCATCCCCTTCCACTCCATTCCCGCGCGTGACCGCCCTCACCAAGCGCCCATTTTCAAAGGTGAGACTGATCGCCAACCCATCAATTTTGGGCTCCACCGAAAACAAGAGGTCCGAGCGACCGAAGCGATCCTCCAAACGGTGCACAAACTGCCTGAATTCCTGCTCCGAGTAGGTATTATCGAGACTGCTCATCGGAACCAGGTGCTTATACGTTTGGAAACCACGGGTCCGGTCATCCCCGACCCGCTCCATGACCGGGTTCTCATCTGCCACCTCCGGATGAGCCTCCAGTAGATCCTCCAACTCCTGCTTGAGCGTATCATACTCCTGATCGCTCACCTCGCTCCGGTTCTCCTTGTAGTAGAGCTGATCGAGGAACTCTATCTGAGAGGTCAGCTTTTCAATTCGCTTCTTGTCTGAGGTCTCTTTCATAGGATCAGTCGCACGGGAAACGCTTAAAAATGGTGCCGAATCCACCTCCAATGGCAAGGCTTCCTTTCCAGCTTCTCCGGAGCT
>JAFGAQ010000152.1 GCA_016933595.1 Opitutales bacterium
CCCGGGATTCGAATTCAGCGTGGAACTGGCTCCAAGCCACTTGAAACAGGAACAGATCGATGCCCTTGTAGCGGGAGGCCTCACCCGGGCGTCTTTTGGGATTCAGGACTGCCAACCCGAGGTGCAGCGCGCGATCAACCGTATCCAGCCGATGGAAACCAACCGGTGGATCATGGATGCCCTCCGCAAAGGGGGAATCACCTCGGTGAACGTCGACCTCATATATGGTCTGCCCCTGCAGACTCCCGAGTCCTATCGCGATACCCTACAACAAGTGCTCACGCTTGACCCCGACCGCTTCGCCATTTTCAGCTACGCGCATCTGCCCTCGCTAAAACCTGCCCAGCGCAAGCTTGAACCGTTTGGGTTACCGGATCCCGACACCAAAATCCGCCTTCTGCTCGAAGCGATCCAGACCCTCACCGCATCCGGCTACGACTACATCGGGATGGATCATTTCGCCAAACCCGGTGACGAGCTCAACATCGCCCGGACCGCAGGCAGGCTCCACCGCAATTTCCAAGGATACACCGTTCAGGAGGCCACCGAGCTGGTTTCACTCGGGATCTCCTCCATTTCCGAGACTGCGCGCACCTACCGCCAAAATGCAAAGGATTGGCGCACCTACGCTGACCTGTTACAAAAGGGCGAATGGCCAATCGCAAGGGGTATTGTGCTCTCCGACGAGGATGAGGCACGCAGGTGGGCGATCCAATCCATTATGTGCCGGCTCCGCCTCGACCGGAATGAACTGCTCCGGCGGTATCCCTCTTACGCCGATGGGATTCTCAGTGCCTCCTGCGAAAAGGAACTCGCCCCCATGGAAACGGATGGGTTCCTCACGATCTCCGATGACGGCCTCCAGGTAACGGACCTTGGCAGACTGTTCCTGAGGAACATAGCCATGACCTTCGACGCATGGCTGGACCCGCAGGCACACCGCCATTCCTCCACCGTCTGAAAAGCATCCGATCACGTCGCACGACCCAAGAATCGCCGGATAGGCCAATGGTGAATGTGATCATGCTGTTCCGGATCAACACTGACCGGTAGCCGAGCCGAAGCGCCCTACTCGATCAGGACCAACGAGCCGCCGGGCACCTGATCATACAGTCGGATCATCTCCACATTCGCCAAAACCACACAGCCTCCGCTGGCAGGTCGTCCGATGCGGTCCTCGTGATTGGTCCCATGGATGTAGATGTAGCGCTGAAAGGTATCCACGCCCTCGCCGGAATTCACACCCGCTTCCAATCCGCGCAACCACAGAATCCGCGAAGTGATTAGATTACGCTCCTGAATATCGTCGTCAAATTCCCAGAAAGGCTTGCCCGTCGACACGCGGCTGAAAAACACCACACCCGGTTTCTCCCCATCGCCAATCCGCTGTTCGACACGATGCAGTCCCGTCGGAGTCCCACCCGAATCCAATACGCACGACGGCGGCTTCACCGAAGTGGACACAGGATAGGATGCGAGCGGTTTCCCGTTCTCAAATACCCACAGTTTCTGCTGCTCAATCGACACCCCCACGCAAATTCGGGAGCAGGGGATTGACAGCCTCTCACTCTTATCAATGATTCTCCGGACA
>JAFGAQ010000153.1 GCA_016933595.1 Opitutales bacterium
AACAGCGGGAAAATTCCCGCACAAACCACCGCAAAGACCGTCATCGCCTCTGCCGTGCGGTTGATTGAAGTGCGCCAACGCTGCTTCAGTAGGCACAGAATCGCGGAAATCAGGGTTCCGGCATGCCCGATCCCGATCCAGAACACGAAGTTCACAATCGCCCATCCCCAGTTGACCGGATTCGCCAATCCCCAAACCCCAACACCCGTGGACACGAGATAAACCAGACCGACCAACGCAAAGGTCGCCACCATTCCCGACAACCCGAAGAACACCCACCACCAAACCGGAGTCTTGCCCTCCACAATCCCGCAGACCTTTTCCGTGATCCAGTGGTAGTCCCGCTGATTCTCCACCAGCGGACGGCGTGGCAGATCGACCGGCTGAGCCTTCTCGATCAAGGCCCTGCTTTCCTTCGGCAACTCTGGATGATGATCAGTATGGTCCATGAAGCGTGATACAAAGGTTGTCGGTCAATCAATGATGCACCGTGGTGTCGGCATCGCTTTCGGCAGGTTCAATGCCATGGGATTCATGTTCGCCCGGATGATGTCCGTAGCGCGATTCATAGTCCTCACGAGTGTAGGGCATCGCAAACGCATCGGGCATCTTCGGATTCGGATTGCGCAACTTGGACAGGTAGGTGGTGCGCGGCCGGATATTGAGGTAACCCAAAACCGAATAGTTCCGGTCGGACCCCTTCAGCAATGAAACCTCCGAATCCGGCTGCGTGATATCCCCAAAGGTGATCGCCCGGGTCGGGCAAACCTGCTGGCAAGCCGTCTGGATGGTCCCGTCCGGCACTTCAACCGAATCGGAATCCCGCGCAAGGGACTTCTGGCGAATCTTCGCCGCCTCAATCCGCTGAACACAATACGTGCACTTCTCCATCACCCCGCGCATGCGCACCGTCACATCGGGATTGCGCTGCATTCTGGGCAATTCGGGTTCATCCACCGGGCCAAATGGTCCGAGGTAGAACTTGCCGATTTCCCGCTTATGCCAATCAAAGAAGTTGAAGCGCCGCACCTTGTATGGGCAATTATTGGCGCAATACCGGGTACCCACGCAACGGTTATAGGCCATCACATTCAGGCCCTGCTCATCGTGGACCGTCGCATTGACCGGGCATACGGTTTCGCAAGGGGCCATCTCACAATGGGTGCATGCCATCCCCTGGAAAGAAACCTGCACCTCTTCCGGGATCTCGCTCCGGTCGTTGGACGCACTCGAAAAATAGCGGTCGAGCCGAATCCAGTGCATCTCGCGTCCCCTTAGCACCTGATCCTTCCCGACGATCGGGATATTGTTCTCGCTTTGACAGGCCACCACACAGGCATTGCACCCAATGCAGCTGTTGAGATCAACCGTCATGCCCCACTGCTGAGGCGCGGTGAAATCCGGATGCTCATACATCGAACCACCCTTCGGCGTCGCCGTGGCCTTGTATGCAAGCGCCTTGTCCTTGTCTTTTCCGTAGATCGCCGGCGAGTGGGCCTCCATACCGATTCCCGAAACGTAATCCGGATTCTCCGCGTATTCCGAGGCGTTGGCCTCGCGCAAAATCTCACGACCCTCGATCGCCCAGTGCTCCTGCGTATTTGCCAAGGGGTAAGTATCCCCCGTCAGCATCAAAGTCGCACCCTGCCTGACGTGCCGGTCATCCGAGTTCACCAAGGGGAAAACATCGAACCCAACACCGGTACCAACCCGCCCGCACACGCGTCGGCCGAAGCCCATTGAAAGCACCACAGTGTAGGTAGCCAAACCGGGCTGGACATGCACCGGACCGGTCACGCTTGTGTCGCCGATGCGCAACTCAGCCACCCACGCCTGTTCCTTGCCCGCCGAGAAGAGTCCCTTTGCGCGCTGGGTCTGGTTCAAACGATTCAGGAGCCCTGGCCTCGGGAAGAACGCCGCCTCCCCTTTCGCCTCGAGTTCCTTGGCCAGCCCGGGGCTGATCAGGATCGCATTGTCCCACGTCAGCTTGGTGAGGGGATCCGGACACTCCATCATCCAACCATTGTTGGCGTAGCGACCATCATAGGTATGGCTGCTCGGAACAATCCTCACCTCAAGACTTTCAAGACCCAAAGACGGGCGACGCGCCACCTTCGCCAAACCTTCCCGGATAAACTCATCCTGCTCATGTGAAACAGTCCACTCCGTTTTCTTCATCGAACGGCTGAGGGAAACCCCTTCGGCGAGAAAACGGGCAAAACCATGATCCTCCCGTAACGAGGAATCCGTGATCTCAGCGGTCTCCCTCACGATCTTGTAGGGATCCGACACCACCCGGCCCGATAGCCGCGCAATAAACTCCAGATCGGACACCGTCTCGAAGAGCGGTTCAATAAGCGGCTGCACCGGCACATAGCATCCGTCAAAGGTGAGACCGTCATCCCACGACTCAAGGTAGTGGGATCGGGCAATGAGCCAGCTGGCACCCTCTGCCGATTCATCCTCATGGGTGCTGAGGCGGATGACCTCCGGCACCAATTTCTGCGCCATAAACCAGTCCAAATCCGCTGGCGCATCGTAGGCGGGATTCCCGCCCAGCAAGATCAAGGTCTGCACCGCACCCTTGCGAATCGCCGCAGCCACCTCTCCGATCGAGGCAGGCTCAGAATCGCCCGGCAGCTCAAGGTAGTGCAACGTTTTCCCCTCTGCTCCCAACGCCTGGTTAATATGCGCAACAATCAAATGCACTACCGGCGGAAGGTGGGCACCACAAACCACCAGTGATGATCCCTTGTGCTCCAGCAGATCATCCGCGCACTCCTCAATCCATGCCCGCTGGGCATCCAAACCCTTCGCGGCTGCCCCTAGCGCGTCTATCCACGCCAGATCCGGCATGGCACGCGGCAGAATGCGGGCGGCAAGCGCCGCCACAAATCCGCCAATATCGGTGCTGCCCATCCGCAGGCGATGATCCGCCATTGCTCCGGTGAGGCTGAGCTGGGATTCGACCGCATACAGGCGGTTCATACTCTTTGCCGAATCCGCCCCTTTCACCTTCCGACCCTCAGCAAACGCCCGCGCATGAACCACTGCATTTGGCTCACTGAAGAGAAAATCCGAATCGAGCGCCAAGATCCGCTTTGCCTTGTCAAAAACCGGAGCCACCCGCAAGGGCTTGATCTTAAGTTTGCGGCACGCGTCGGCCAAACCTTCCGAAGCCACCGGTTCATACTCTGCCCAAATCATATCCGGAGCGAGTGCCCTGAGCTCAGCGACCAGGCGTCGACGGCTCGGCGACGCACTTTTCTCAGCAAGAACCGCGATCCCCTTGCCCTTTCCCGAACGCAGCCGTGCGGAAGTGCGATCCAGCAAATCATACACATCCGCTACCCCGAGCCTGCGCCTTCCTGAACGGCTCTGCGCCAATCGGTCCGGATCATAGAGATCCAGCACACTTGCCTGCGCATGGGCATCCGTGGCACCCCCGGCCGGAGCATAACTCGGATTTCCCTCCAGCTTCGTCGGCCGTCCCTGATGCGCCTCCGCGATAAGCGGAAGATTTCCCCACGGCAATGGCATGGAGGTGGAATAGTAGTTCGGCACCCCGGGAATGATGTTCTCCGGCTGCTTGGCATAGGGAAGCACATGCTGGCGGGGTTGCCGACATCCGGCCATTCCCAACCCCGCGAGACTGAAAGAAGCCGCCATCACTTTCATGAACTGGCGACGGTTCACCCCGTTCAACTCCGATGCGCCCTGCGGAAACTCGCGGTGAAGCCAATCCTGGAATTCCCCGGTTGACGCTAATTCGTCCAGACTGCGCCAATACGCGGGTCCTCTGACTGGAATGGGTTCTTCGGTTGACATATCAACAAGGGTTATCGGTGGCATCCGGAGCAACTCTCAGGCGGGAGCACTTTCCAGTCGTGAACAAAGGTTGAAGCCTGGTCCGCCCATTGGGCGGCGTCTGTCGGAGCCCACTTGAGGTTTGTCACCTGATCAACCGGACGGATAAACGCCTCCGGATTGCGGTGACACTCAAGACAAAACGCCATCGAAAGAGACTGGGAATGAAATACCTCCTCCATCTCGTCAACCTGTCCATGACAATGGACGCAACTCACACCCCGGTTGATGTGCACCGAGTGATTGAAATACACATAGTCCGGAGTGTTGTGCACCTTTACCCACGGAATCGGATCTCCGGTGCGAAAGCTCTCACGCACAGGCGCAAGCGCCACCGATTCCGGCTGGATCACGCTATGGCAGGTCATGCAGGTATTGGTTCCGGGAATATTCGAATGCTCGCTCCGATCCACGAAAGTGTGGCAATACCGGCAATCCAGGCCCACCTGATTTACATGTTGCGCATGGTCAAAGGACACCGGCTGCACCGGCTGATACCCGGCCCGGGCATAACTCGGTGAAAAGTAATACCAGATACCCCCAACCGTCCACAGCAGGGCAAGCCCAAGCACCGTCACGATCCAACGGGGAACTCGATTGGCGATCTCTGGAAACAGGTTACTCATCGGGATGGATCAGATTCTGAATAGGATGTTCACATTCGCAACCTGTCGCACAAGTTTGTGTGCCATATTTTCCTTTTGGGAACAAAGGTTGTGGCAGGCATTGCATTCGCTCGACGGGGTATCTGAACATGAATGTCTCGCACCAGCATTTCGTTGGGACACTGACTGTCAAGCGGACTCTGACGCTGAAGTCAATCCAACAGAGACTATTAGAGCATTCAATCCAAGCCCGGTCCAATATGAGCGTGACTGCCACACCCGGGCACAAAAAAACCGAAAACCGGCCAAGCTTCGATTTTCGGCAAACCAAAAATGGTGGGAGATACTGGAGTCGAACCAGCGACCTCTTGCGTGTCATGCAAGCGCTCTAACCAACTGAGCTAATCCCCCTCTCAT
>JAFGAQ010000154.1 GCA_016933595.1 Opitutales bacterium
TCCAACCTGACGGCCATTCTGGTCGATGCAGCGAATCCATCCTTCGCGTCCCAGAGCGGTCTGCTCTATAACAAGGCACTCAGCTCTCTCATTGCATGCCCGGGTGGAAGTGAAGGGGCCTTGTCGGTGCCATCCGGAACGGTTGAGATCGGCCACGGAGCGTTTGAGTCCTGCGCTAAACTGACTTCGATTCACCTTCCGGCATCGGTGCAAGTATTTGAAGGGATTGATACCCTGGCATGTCGTGCGCTTAGTGCTTTTACTGTGGATGAAGAAAATTCCACCCTGAAAGCTGAGAATGGGGTGTTATTCAGTAAGGATAGTTTAACCCTTGTGCGTTGTCCGGAAGGCAAGACAGGAACTATCTCAATTCCTTCGGATGTGACGACTGTCGCTCCCTACGCCTTCCAGGGGTGCACACTGTTGACGGGTGAGTTATCGCTGCCCTCTGGCCTGAATACGATCGGAGATTACGCCTTCAACAATTGCACCGGGCTTTCCGGTACATTGGCGATTCCGGCTGGGGTGACTTCCATCGGGGAATTTGCCTTCAACTACTGCATCGGGCTTTCCGGCTCACTGGAGCTGCCATCCGGGCTGACTTCCATCGGGCAATTTGCCTTTGCAAATTGTTCTGGATTCACCGGCTCGCTGGTCATTCCATCCGGAGTAACGGAAATTGAGGGAGTCTTTGCAGGTTGCTCGGGGCTAACATCGGTGACAATTCCCGGTGGTGTTACCTCTCTTCCCGACTATGCCTTTGGTGGTTGCAGTGCGTTGGAGTCCGTGACCTTCCTTGGCAATGCGCCCACCATGGGTGATTTCGTTTTCGGGTATGGTGGGTATAACCAGCCTGTGGGTCTCAAGCTCTACTACATTGCTGGTGCGAGCGGTTTCACCACGCCGACCTGGTATGGTTTCCCTTGTGAAGAGTGGGTGGAAGACCCGGTTGATCCGAATTGGTCCTATTCGAGCGCCATTGGCGAGGTCACCATCATCGGCTACAGCGGCGCGGGCCATAACCTGGTCATTCCTGCAACGATTGATGGCTTGCCGGTGACCGCTATTGCCGAGGTGGCATTCCTTGAGCGGACGGACTTGAGCGGCTCGTTCACCTTGGGTGCCAACGTGTCCAGCATTGGATCCAGTGCGTTCTGGGGATGCACAAACCTCACCGGCTTTGTGGTGGATGGGGCAAATGCAACCTATGCATCGGTGGATGGTGTGTTGTTCAGCAAGGACCTCAGTACGCTCCTGCTGTGCGCTCAGGGGAAGACTGGAACCTGTTCTATTCCATCGGGAACGGATTCGATTGAATCCGGGGCGTTTTCCGGCTGTCAAACCGTTACCAGTCTAGTAGTGGATGGGGCAAATGCAACCTATGCATCGGTAGATGGTGTGTTGTTCAGCAAGGATCTCAGCACGCTCCTGTTGTGCCCGCAAGGTAAGGCTGGATCCTATGCGATTCCATCGGGAACGGATTCGATCGAATCTGGAGCTTTCAA
>JAFGAQ010000155.1 GCA_016933595.1 Opitutales bacterium
GCCATCCGCCGGTTTCGTTATTATTCGTACACCGATTTCATCCGGCATGCTGATTGCTGGTTAATGCCCTCGAAGCACCCTTTAATAACAGTTCAAAGGGGCTTGCCTCAAAGGACACTGTGAATCACGATTCTGAGGCATCAACCAACAACCCGTCCCATGAACCTTCTCAGTATCATCCTGATCACCAGTCTGGGATCCATGTTCTCATCCGAAATGAATCCTTCTCCGTGCGAATCCACCGAGGCCGATCCTTATCTTTGGCTCGAAACAGTCGACAGCGTGCCTGCGATGGCGTGGGTAAGGGCCTGCAACGCTGCATCAAAATCCGAAATCGCCTCATCCGATGAATTCCGGCAGATACGGGACCGCATCCAGGAGAGCCTCGACTCGGATCAACGCATCCCCTACATCTCCAAGCGGGGTGAGCTCTACTACAATTTCTGGCGGGATGCGGCAAACCCGCGGGGACTCTTCCGGAGAACCACGCTGGAATCCTACCGCACAGAAAAACCGGAATGGGAAATCCTGCTGGATCTCGATGCGCTCAACGAAGCAGAGGGCGAAAACTGGGTTTGGAAGGGAATCGACTACCTGAAAAGCGGAGGATACCGACACGCAATGATCCGGCTATCGAGGGGCGGATCCGATGCGGTGGTCGTGCGCGAATTCGACTTGAAAACCCGCCAGTTTGTAGCGGACGGTTTCTATCTTCCGGAAGCAAAAGGCGACACGGCATGGATTGATAAACACACCCTCTATGTCGCGACTGATTTCGGGCCCGGGAGCATGACCAGCTCCGGCTACCCGCGGGTGGTGAAACGCTGGACAAGGGGCAGCCCATTGGAAAACGCCGTAACGGTGTTCGAGGGACAGGAGGACGATGTCGGAGTCAGCGCGGGAGTGGACGATACGCCGGGATTCGAACGCCATTTCATCGTAAGGCGTCCGACCTTCTACACATCGGAAACCTACCTGATCGACCCAGAAGGCGATTTGCGGAAAATCGAAGTTCCGGCAGATGCCGAGATCAGCGTTCACCGGGAATGGCTCCTCGTTACCCTGAGGTCTGAATGGAAGACCGGGGAGGCAAATTATCCGGAAGGCGCCTTGCTGGCCATCCGTCTGGACGCCTTCATGCAGGGAAACCGCAGTTTCGTGGTCCTGTTCGAGCCCACCCCAACAGCGTCGTTGGCAGAAATCAGCTGGACCCGTCATCGTCTGTTGATGAACATCATGGAAGATGTTCAATCCAGCATCTTCATCCTGACCCCTTCCGAAGAAGGGCCATGGAAGAAGGAACCGCTCACAGGGGCACCGGAAAACGCCACCATCAGTGTATGGGGTGAAGATGAGGAAAACGGGGATGCCTTCTTCATGTCGATCACGGGCTTCCTGACCCCCAGCACACTGGCCCGGGGCGAACCGGAGAAAGAACCGGAGCCGCTCAAGTCCACCCCATCCTTTTTCGACACCAAAGGACTATCGGTCAGCCAACACTTCGCCACCAGCAAAGATGGCACCCGTATCCCCTACTTCCAAGTGTCAGACCCCTCTCAAGAGGATAAAAAGCCCAAACCCACGCTCCTGTATGGATACGGTGGATTTGAGGTGCCGATGCAACCCTTCTACAGCCCGGCACTCGGGCTCGCGTGGCTCGAACAGGGAGGCGTGTTTGTCCTTGCCAATATCCGGGGAGGCGGAGAATACGGTCCCTCCTGGCACCAGGCCGCGCTCCGCGAGAACCGCTATCGCGCATTCGAGGACTTCGCAGCGGTGGCGAGAGACCTGTTTGAACGGGGCATCACCCAGCCCGAGCTGCTCGGCGCGATGGGAGGCTCCAATGGAGGGCTGCTTGTGGGCAACATGATCACCCTGTATCCTGAATTGTTCCGGGCCATCGTATGCCAGGTCCCGCTGCTCGACATGAAGCGCTACCACCTGTTGCTGGCCGGAGCCTCCTGGAAGGCCGAATACGGCGATCCCGAAAACCCGGATGACTGGTCGTTCATGGAAGGGTTCTCCCCTTACCACAACCTCAAGCCCAACACCCGTTATCCGGCGGTTCTGTTTGCGACTTCGACACGGGACGACCGGGTGCATCCGGCCCACGCGCGCAAAATGATGGCGCGTATGCAGGAACTCGGCGCCGATGTGCGCTATTATGAAAACATCGAAGGAGGGCATGGAGGGGCAGCCGACAACAGCCAGGCCGCATACCTGTCCGCGCTTGGCTATATGTTCCTAAGGCAGCAACTCAAGCTCAATACCGAACAACCCTGACTCCGCCAGTTGTCCTTCGCAGCAAACAGCACCCACCAACTCTTTCAGTATCTACCATGAATCCACCAATGAACGAAGCATTCAACGTCAAGCGATTGGGGAAATGCACCATTTCCTCTCCGCTGAAGCTTTCCAACATTAAGGACGACGGCGTCTTCGACTTTGTGGAAGACGACGACCGCGTCCTCTTCGACAATTCGTTGAAGGCCGCCAAACAGACCATCCTCACGGGGATTGAGCCCTTATCCTTTGAAAAGGCGGGACCCAAGTCGAAAATCTACTTCGAGCCCGCCAAAACCCGTGTGGCAATCGTAACCTGCGGGGGGCTTTGTCCGGGTCTCAACAACGTGATCCGGGGCTTGGTCAACCACCTTTTCCATCGCTACGGAGTTCGGACCGTCTACGGGTTCCAATACGGATATGCAGGGTTTATTCCGGAAAGCAACCTGCCCTACATCGAGCTGAATCCGGATATCGTCGACGACATCCACAAGGATGGAGGAACCATGCTCGGATCCTCCAGAGGGAATCAGCCGACCGACCAGATCGTCGATACCCTCGAGCGTATGAACATCAATATCCTCTTCACCATCGGGGGAGACGGCACCTTGAGGGGAGCTCATGACATCCACGAGGAGATCACCCGCCGCAACCTTAAAATAGCGGTTGCCGGGATTCCCAAAACGATCGACAACGACATCAACTACATCGACCGGACCTTCGGCTTTGAGACCTCGGTAGCTGTGGCAATGGAGATCCTGAAAGACGCGCACTATGAAGCAAAAGGCGCCTACAACGGAATCGCCATCGTCAAACTGATGGGCCGGGATTCCGGATTTATCGCGGCCAATGCGGCACTCGCGAGCCCGGATGTGAATTTTGTCATCATTCCTGAGATGGACTTCGACCTGCACGGTCCAAAGGGCTTCCTCACCGTGCTCAAAAAACGCCTCACAAACAAACAACATGCACTGATTGCGATTGCCGAGGGCGCCGGACAGTATTTCTTCAATCAGAATGGCAAGACACGGGATGCATCCGGAAACCTCAAACACGATGACATCGGGCTATATATCCGGGACAAGATCCGGGAGGAGTTCAATAAGGACGGGTTCCCCTTTTCCCTGAAATACATCGATCCCAGCTACATTCTGCGCAGCGTCCCGGCGAACGCGAACGATAGCAAATTCTGCTTCCAGCTCGCCCAGAATGCGGTTCACGCCGCGATGGCAGGCCGCACCGATTTTGTTGCCGCCTCGTGGGATAATTCATTCACCCTCCTTCCAATTCCTTTGGCGACCGGCGAGCGCAAGAAGGTCAACCCTGAAGGCGTGCTCTGGTGGAGTGTGCTCGAAGCGACCCGTCAACCGATCTCGATGAAAAACGATCCGGACTACCAAGGCGACTAAGCGCCCTCCATTGCGAAAACGACCGAGAATCATCGTATCTGTATGAACACTGGAGCATCCAACCCATCCTCCGGATCACCAACACCCGACGGCAATTCCTCATCCGGGTCGCCGCAAACCGCAGCATCCCCTGAGCCATCCGGGGATTGTGCACGGGTCGGGATCCAACCCGGCGCCCTGTTCGTAATGACGGTGGCTCTTGGATTCGGACTCGGACTGCTGGCACCACACGAACGCCTCAACGCGAGCATTGTGCAACATGCGGGAATCGC
>JAFGAQ010000156.1 GCA_016933595.1 Opitutales bacterium
ATGAAGCGCACCCTTGCGGTCTGGCTCCACTCTGGAACCCACGCTGATTCGAGCGAATGCATGCTTCCCATTCAGAATGCGGTGCTCGACAGGCGTTGCATGGAGCTTGCCTACGACACGGCTGCCAAGGGGACCGTGACCCGCAGACGGGTGGATCCGTTGGGTGTTCTCTACTATAGCGGTCATTGGCACCTCGTCGCCTATTGTCGTTTGCGGGGCGACTTCAGGGATTTCAGGATGGACCGGGTTCGGGATTGGCGCGTGTTGGATGAACGGTTTCAAGGGCACCAAGACTTCTCGCTGCATGATTTTGTGCAGCAGCAGATGGCCGGAAGCCTCGGTTTGCCGCTGGTGATTCTCGTGGAAGAACGCTTTGTGGACCGCCTGCGCAAGTCCCTTTTCTGGACCGCCGTGAAGGAGGAGCCTTTGCCCGATGGGCGGGTGCGCATGCGCTTCCCCGTAGACAGCGAGGATTGGGTTGCCGGTTGGCTGCTCGGCTATGGGGATGGAGTCACCGTCGAAGAACCGGCGTCGCTTCGGCAGTCTTTGTGCGATCTCGCCTGCTCCGTCTGCAAAAAATACCAGCCTTGAAAAAAACAACGTTATTTTTCTGGGGCGCTGACATAGGGTTGTCAGTGAGAGGTGATAGGATGTTCACGCATCATCCCTGATATCCGGGGATAGCACTCAATCTCAATCATCACGAATATGAAGAAAAACGCGATCAATTGGTTCGAAATCTATGTCTCCGACTTCAATCGGGCACGCACATTCTATCAGACGATTCTTGAAGAAAAACTGGAGGAAAGCATCCACGGACCCTGCCACATGGGTATGTTCCCTTGCGACTGCAACTGCGAGAACGGGGGGATCGGGGGCGCAATCGTCAAGATGGAGGGATACAGTGGCAAGCCGGGCGGCACGATGGTTTACCTCAATGTGGAAGGGCAGCTGGACGCCGTGATTGCCCGAATCCCGACTGCGGGAGGCAAGATTCATCAGGGGCGGATGAGCATCGCACCCCATGGGTTCATTGCCATCTTCGAGGATACCGAAGGCAACATCAACGGACTCCACAGCATGACCTGATACGCCGAATCCCCGGCCGGGATTCGCGAAATCATGACTGGCGCCTGTATCGCTGCATATCACACGATCCGGGCCAACCCCCACAAAGGCTACAAGGCTCGCCCCTTGTAGCCTTGTCTTTTTTTCCGGTCCCTTCGTGGTGACAAGAATTCGTTTTTTGGACAGGATTAA
>JAFGAQ010000016.1 GCA_016933595.1 Opitutales bacterium
AAACCTGAGCTTGCCCCGGCAAGGGGAACCTGCATGATGGTTGGTTTTTCGTTTTGCACATGTCAGCATCGATTCGAGTCAGGTTCGCTCCCAGTCCAACGGGTTTTTTTCACATCGGCAGCGCCCGTACGGCATTGTTCAATTGGTTGTATGCACGGCATACCGGTGGCACGTTCGTGCTGCGGATTGAGGACACCGATCGTGAACGGAATACCGAGGCCGCCCTGCGTGTGCTTCTCGACGGGATGCGTTGGCTGGGTCTGGATTGGGATGAGGGCCCTGAAAAAGGTGGTGACTATGGGCCTTATTTTCAAAGTCAGCGGGATGATGTTTACCGCGAGTATCTGCAGATCCTCAGGGATAAGGGGCGGGCCTATGATCAGGATGGTGCGGTTTTTTTCAGGATCTCAGGTGAGCCTCAGGTCATCGAGGATCAAATCCGCGGGCGGGTGGAGCGCACCGAAGAAAAGGACTTTGTGATTTTCCGTTCCGATGGTTCTCCGGTTTTTCACTTTGTGAATGTGGTGGACGACATCACCATGCGGATCACGCACGTGATCCGTGGGGAGGATCACCTTTCGAATACGTCCAAGCACACGGAGCTTTACAATGCCTTCGGGGCTCAGGAACCGGTTTTCGCGCATATTCCGCTGATCCTCAAGCAGGAGGGGCAGGGCAAGATGAGCAAGCGGGACCGGGGAGCGTTGATTGAAGAGTATCAGGAAAAGGGTTTTCTGCCGGCTGCGGTCCGGAACTTTTTGTGTCTGCTGGGGTGGAATCCGAAGGATGGGCGTGAAGTCATGCCGATCGAGGAGATTATCGCGGAGTTCGATTTCAAGGGGGTTCAGCGTGGTAATGCCAAATTCGACGAAAAGAAAATGGCATACATTAACACCGAGCATTTGCGCGGGCTTCCGATCGGTAGTTTTACCTGGTTGGCCCGTCCAATTCTGGAAAAAGCCGGAGTTCCGCTCGACGGTTGTGGCGAGGACTATCTCCAGGCGGTTATGGAATTGGCCAGAGCTAAGGTGACGGGGCTCGAGACGCTTCCGGACTACGTCGGGTATTTTTTTGCGGATGAAGTGGTCGCTGACCCGAAGGTTACCGAAAAGCTCATGAAGAAGGGGGATCTTGCCTTGCGCTTGGGTGAGCTCGAACAGGCGCTTTCGGCGGTGACCGATTGGAGTGCGGCGCCGATTGAGGAAGCGTTTGGGAAACTCGCGGCCGATGCCGGCATGGAAAAACCTTTTGCCTGGTTCCCTCCTGCACGGTGGGCGGTGAGCGGACTTGGAGGTGGCCCGGATTTGATGCCGATGCTTCAGGTGATGGGGCGGGACCGGGTATTGGCCCGTATCCGCATGGCGGCTGAGCGAATCACGGTGGCATAGTGCGACGGTTCAAGGATCGTGAACAACTTATTGAAGGTATCAGATATGGAGAAAGAGATTTCGAAGGAAGGGAACAATGCTCCGGTGAAGGAATCCCGTCATTTCATCCAACAGGCGATTGACAGTGACCTTGCGGAAAAGCGGTTTGACCACGTGCACACCCGTTTCCCTCCTGAGCCCAATGGATACCTGCATATTGGCCACGCGAAAGCAATTTGTCTGGATTTCGGCATGGCCAGGGAATTCGGGGGGTTGTGCAACTTGCGCATGGACGACACGAATCCGGCAAAGGAGGACATGCACTATGTCGAGATGATCCAGAAAGACATCCGCTGGTTGGGCTTCGATTGGGGAGACCGCCTTTGTTTCGCATCCGACTATTATGAGCAGCTCTATGATTGGGCGTTGGCCTTGATCCGGAAGGGGAAGGCCTACGTGGACGACCTCAATGCAGAGGAAATCCGGCGCAACCGTGGATCCCTGACGGAGCCGGGTGTGGAGAGCCCATACCGTAACCGGAGCGTCGAGGAGAATCTCGATCTGTTCCAGCGCATGCGGGCCGGTGAGTTTAAAGACGGTGAGAAGGTTCTGCGGGCCAGGATCGACATGGCAAGCCCGAATCTGAACTTGCGGGATCCGATCATGTACCGCATTCAGCGTATGGCCCACTACCGGACTGGCGATAAATGGTGCATCTACCCCATGTATGATTTTGCACATGGGCAGTCGGACTCCATTGAGGGAATCACCCACTCGATGTGTTCCCTGGAGTTTGAGGACCATCGCCCGCTCTACGACTGGTTCTGCCGCGAGTTGGGGATTTTTCATCCGCGCCAGATCGAGTTTGCCCGCTTTAACCTCACCTATTCGATCATGAGCAAGCGCAAGCTGCTGCAACTGGTCGAGGAGGGTAGAGTGGACGGGTGGGATGATCCGCGCATGCCCACTCTAAGCGGGTTGCGGCGGCGTGGGTATACGCCCGAATCGGTGCGGGATTTCTGTGATCGGATCGGCGTGTCGAAACGTCCGCAATGGATTGACATGGCATTGTTGGAGAATTGCCTCCGGCAGGATCTGGAACATAAGGCACCCCGTGTGATGGCTGTGTTGCGTCCGCTCAAAGTCACGATCCGCAACTACCCGCAGGGCCAGGAGGAGATGCTGGTGGCAAACAACCATCCAACGGATCCGTCATTCGGGACTCGTATGGTTCCTTTCTCCGGAACCCTCTTTATTGATCAGGAGGACTTCATGGAGCATCCTCCCAAGAAGTATTTCCGCTTGACTCCCGGTCAGGAGGTGCGGTTGCGCTACGCCTATTTCATCAAGTGCGAGGATGTAATCAAGGATCCCGCAACCGGCGAGGTGATCGAGGTGATCTGCACCTACGATCCCATGACCAAAGGCGGGGATTCTCCCGACGGGCGTAAGGTCAAGGGAACGTTGCATTGGGTTTCCGCCCCGCATGCGGTGGATGCCGAGGTGCGGCTCTATGACCGCCTGTTCACGGTTGAAGATCCGGAGGATCACGGGGATGGCCACTCTTTCCTCGATTTCCTGAATTCTCAGTCGCTGGAGGTGCTGAAGGGATGCAAAGTGGAGCCGGTTCTCGCTTCGGCTGACCCGGATGTCCGTTACCAGTTTGAACGGGTCGGATACTTTGTGAGGGAAACCCGCACGGTTGCCGATGGTGAATTGGTGTTCAACCGCGCCGCATCGCTCAAGGACTCCTGGTCCCCTCCTTCGAAGGCCTGATCCAGTCGTAATCGCTTCTTGGTGCATTCGCGTTTCCGCTATGCTCTTGGTTTCAGTCAATGCGTTGGTTATAAAACGTGGATGATCGATTCCATTTCATGCGGTTCTTAGTCGGCATCCGGGATGGGCTTTTCTCCGGGTTTGACGCCAGATAGACA